>NZ_JAHQCS010000172.1 GCF_019042215.1 Evansella tamaricis
CCCGCAGGAAAGAGCACAACTTCTCTGAAAATACGTCGATTTGTCTCGACGGATACGCCTCGGAGCATTTGCTCGCAGAGGAAGAGACAGTAGTCCTGAATTTCGCTAAAAATCTTCCTTTTAAAAAATCAACATTAGCCTTTAACATAGCCATTTTTTAAGAAAAATCGGGAAGAACATTTGTGTCCATCCCGAATGTAAATGCCACTATTTTGTTTGTTATGTCTTTTATATGTCGTTAAGCATAAAAAAACCAATAGACAAGTCCAAAGATCATAAATACTCCACACAGAACCATTAAAACTTTTGACAATGTTTCCATCCCATATCACCTGCAAATAATTATTCCATTCTACTATCCTACCATTAATAAGTACTAAACGATGACACTATTTTTTTCCATATTAACGTTGTTAACCTATACTGGCTCCGATTATATAAGATAAGGAAACGGATAAAATGAATGACAATAATCCAACTGCACGATTATCTTTCCCCAACTCGTGGTCAACTTTAAATCCTGGTGTTAAAAATTCAAAAATAAAATACACAAACAGCAAGAGTACAAAACCATAACTTCCCCAACCTATCGCAGTGAGGACGGTATCATTATGCAACATGGAATGGCGAAAAACATTGGCCACACCAAATATTTTTCCCCCAGTTGCCAAAGCAACTGCAACATTCCCTCTTTTAATTTCACTCCAAGTACTATATTTAGTAACTAATTCAAAAATACTTAAATACACTATCATGGAAATAACAACGAGGCTGTACATTCCAGCAGTATAAACATAATCATGGGCAAAGAAATTTTCCATAATAAGTTTCTCCTCTCCGTTACTTCAAGGTAACAACTGTAACCCCAGTTCCCCCTTCCCCCATACTTCCCATTCGGGTACCTTTTACGTTTTGATGGGATTTCAACAATTCCTGAACTCCCTTTCGAAGAGCCCCTGTTCCTTTGCCATGAATGATGGATACTTGAGCATATCCGGCGAGAACCGCATCATCTAAATATTTTTCCACTTCCATCATTGCATCTTCATAACGTTCTCCCCGAAGGTCCAATTCTGTTTTCACGTGGGAGTCTTTCCCTCTGATTGTGGATAATGGATTTTTTTCAACTTGTTTTGGACGGTCAATATAAAGCAAATCATCGACCTTTACTTTCATTTTCATCATCCCAAGTTGAACAAAGTACTCTTTTTCATTTACTTTTTCAACAATATGGCCCTTTTGATCAAAGCTAATAACTTTTACTTCATCTCCAGGAATAAGCTTTTGTTTTTTAGCTATTTCTTTCTTTTTATTTCCGTTTGGTATACCTTTATCTACTAAATGGGGTTCCGCTTGTTCTAATCTTTTTTTGGCAGCAATTAATTCATGATCTTTAATTTGTGGATTATTTTTCTGAATTTCCCTTAATTCTGATATTATCGATTCCGCTTCTTGTTTTGCCTTTTTAACTGATTCTGCTGCTTTTTCTTCTGCTGCCCTTAATATTTTTTCTTTTTCCTGTTCTAGTCTAGCAAATTCCTGCTCTAATTCTTGGTGAAGACGCTCTGCTTCTCTGCTAAATTTTTCTGTCTCTTCCATTTCCCGTTCGGCCTGTTTACGACTATCTTCTAAAGAGGCAATCATATTTTCGATTTTATTTGTATCTGCTCCTATATGACTTTTCGCATCCTCAATTATCGCATCACTTAACCCTAACCTACGGCTGATAGCAAAGGCATTACTACGCCCGGGAACCCCTATTAACAAACGGTAAGTGGGTCTTAATGTTTCCACATCAAATTCCACACTGGCATTCATTACCCCTTTCCGATTATAGGCATAACCCTTTAATTCACTATAATGGGTTGTGGCAATAACTTTCGCACCTGCATCATAAACATAATCTAAAATAGCTATCGCAAGTGCTGCACCTTCTGTTGGGTCTGTACCAGCTCCTAACTCATCAAATAACACGAGAGAACAATGATCTACCCTCTCTAATATATCAACAATATTTGTCATGTGAGAAGAGAAAGTACTTAAGCTTTGTTCAATAGACTGTTCATCACCAATATCTGCAAAAATTTGGTTAAATATCGCTGCAGTTGATCCCTCTTCACACGGGATCTGCAAACCTGATTGAACCATTAACGTTAACAATCCAACTGTTTTTAATGTAACTGTTTTTCCTCCAGTGTTTGGACCTGTAATAACCAGGGAGGAATAATCTCTCCCGATTTCCACATCAATTGGTACAATTTCATCAGTAGGAATGAGCGGATGACGAGCTTTAACCATTTTAATATATCCAGAATTATTTAGTTTTGGTTCCGTTCCTTTTATCGCTTGACTATAAAGGGCTTTGGCAAAAATAAAATCTACTTCTGTCATAACTTCTACTATTACTAATAATTCCTCCGCCTCTACACTGACAGACGCAGTTAAAGCATGAAGAATTCTATCTATTTCCTGCTTCTCTTTCATTCTTGCTTCCCGCAGTTGGTTATTGATCTGAACGACAGAATTCGGTTCTATAAATAGTGTAGCACCTGAAGCAGACTGATCATGTACCATTCCTCCAAAATGACCACGGTACTCTTGTTTAACCGGTATAACGAAACGGTCATTTCGAATAGTAATGATAGCATCAGATAGCATTTTTCTCCCACTGGAAGATCGAGTAATACTTTCTAATTTGGATCGGACACTAGATTCATGTGACCTTATTTGCTGCCTGAGACTACGTAGAGTTGGACTTGCGGAATCTAGTACTTCTCCATTTTCATCAATGGCTTGCTTTATCTCCCTTTCCAAATCCGTTAATGCTACTATTCTGTTTACCAATTCTGGGAATATTGTCAATTCCACCTCATCCTCTAACATTCCTTGAATAAAGCTCTTAAATCTTCTGCTCCCATAGATGGTTGAGGCTATATCTAATAATTCCAGTTCATTTAAAGCACCACCGATTCTGGCCCGTTTCACAGAATTCCGAATATCCCGGATTCCTCCTAATGGTGCCTGCCCCTTTAGGCGAAGGACTTTTACCCCTTCATACGTACTAACTTGCTGGTGCTTTATCTCGTCTATATCAGTTAATGGAACTAATTGTTCCACACGTTGTTTACCAAGGGAACTGCTAGCATGCTGAATAAGCTGTTCCTTCATCTTGTTGTATTCTAATATGCGACAAACCCTTTCCCACACAAGGGTCACCTCCAAACATACATTATCTGTGTTTATTAATGAAACGGCGCAGTTCATCACTTGACCATGTATTTACAACCGTTTCTTTTTTTAACCAGCCTCTCCTTGCCGTTTTGACACCTACTTGCATGTGATTGAGCCATGCGACATGGTGAGCATCCGTATTAATAGCAATTTTTGCCCCAGCAGCCTGAGCTTTTTCTACCCACTCTGCTGATAAATCTAAGCGATTTGGATTAGCATTCAATTCCAAAATAGTATCTGTTTCCACTGCCATTTCAATTAATTGATCAAGGTCGACAGAGTAGCCATCCCTCCGTCCAATAACTCTCCCTGTTGGATGGGCTATCATGGCAACATGGGGATTTTCCATCGCCCGTTTAAACCGTTTCATGATCGTTTTTTCATCCTGATGAAAAGCGGAGTGAATGGAAGCTATAACAAAGTCAATATTTTTAAGAATCTCTTCTTCATAATCTAATGTACCGTCTGGAAGGATATCCATTTCTATACCAGTAAAAATGGTAAAGTCACTAAATTTTTCATTTTGTTTCCTTACTTCTTCATGCTGACGTAACAATTGGTCTATGGTCAGTCCGTTTGCTACTCTTAAAAATTTCGAGTGGTCTGTAATGGCCATATATTCATATCCACGTTCCCGACATGCTTCAATCATTTCTTCGATAGCATTACCGCCGTCACTCCAAGTAGTGTGCATATGAAGATCAGACCGAATATCTCCCAAATCTATCAATGGATGATTTTCAGTATATACTTCCAGTTCCCCTCGCCCTTCTCTTACTTCTGGGGGAATATACGTTAGTCCAAAATGCTTAAAGAATTCTTCTTCCGACTGAAAGGTTTTCACTTCACCTGTATCTTCTTGCACCACACCATATTCACTAATTTTTTCGCCTTTCTCTTTTGCCCTTTGGCGTAAAAGGACATTATGATCTTTTGAACCAGTAAAATGATGAAGTGTGGTGATAAACTCCTCGTCTGTTACCATACGGAAATCAACAGGGACAATGAGATCATCAAATTGAAGTTCGAGACTTATTTTCGTTTCTCCATGCCCGATCACTTCTTTAATATTTTTCATCGTGGCAATTTGCTCACCAACAATTTCCGGTTCTTTTGTGGACAAAATGAAGTCTAAGTCTTTTACTGTTTCGCGGCCACGGCGAAAACTTCCTGCCAATTGAAATCGGATTATTCCATCCATTTCATTTAAACGATCTTTAATTAGTTCTGCTACTGGAATCATTTGAGCAATTGTCAGACGTTCTGGTCTCTTTCCAAACTCTTCTAATGCAGCCAGGATTTTTTCTTCTGTCTTCTCCCCAAATCCAGGTAGTACTTGAACTTTTTTTTCTTCACAAGCTTTTCGTAATGTGGAAACATCCACAACTTCTAATTCTCGATAGAGTTTACCTATCTTCTTCCCCCCTAGTCCCGGTAATTTTAATAACGGGAGGAGCCCATCAGGAAGATCATTCTTAAGCTCCTTCAAAAGGCTGGATTCCCCTGTTTGAACAAGTTCATCTATAACCCCGGCAGTCCCTTTTCCAATCCCTTGGAGTGAAGCCGGGTCCTTAATATCATCGATAGTCCGTTCATCACGTTCTAAAGCATTGGCAGCTTTTCGATAAGCAGAAACTTTAAACGAATTTTCCCCTTTGATCTCAAGGTAGACTGCGATGCTCTCTAAGGCATTAATAATTTCTTTTTTATTTGCTTTTTTCATCTAACATTCACCTCAACAGTAAACAAACTCTCTTAGTTCTTGTCTCATCATATCCATAAACTAGACTTCTTCGCAACCGTTTTGGTTAAAGACGAAACAACTATGAGTACAGACTAAAGATAGCTTCCCGCCATATCCGGGAAGCTATCCTTTAATTTGTATCTAACCATAATTCTTTTATTCGGTCCGAAATAATAGGTGTATATTCGAAAATCATTGTTGCAAATGAAGAACTCTGAATTACTTCCTGTATAATAGATATCTGTATAAGTGCACCGAGGTGTAAAAGGATAACGGTAATTAATAGCATTTCAATAAATCCAAGAATTCCCCCAAGCCAACGGTTAATCAGATTAAAAAACGGCAAATGTGCAAGGAAATCAAATAACGAACCTACTACTTGCATAATAATTTTTGTTCCGAAAAAAAGTATCGCAAATGCAATCCCATTATAATATACTTTTTCAAATCCAAAAGCTTCCACCAATAATTCAATTCCTGAATCTGTTGAAAGCTGCGGAAAAGGTATCCATAGTCGTATGTAATGGGCAACTTCGTGATAATAAGTATACGCTACGTAGAACGCAGCAACAAATCCTGCTAAATGAATCAGCTGAAGAATAAGTCCCCGGCGGAACCCAACAAAAAAGCTGATTACAAGGGTAAAAAACAATAAAAAACTCAGCATCTTTATAAATCCTCATCTTTCTTTTCGTTTTCCAGTTTTTTCAACAGTGCTAAATAATCGTTTCCAATATTTACTGCTGTTAAAACTGCAATTTTATTCGTATCTAAGTATGGATTATTCCCTTTCACTTCACGCATTTTCTTATCTACAAACTTAGCAACCCTTTTAACATGTTCAGGGTTTTCAGTTCCAACAATGGTGTATTGTTGCCCGTAAATCGATACAACCGTTCGACTCTTTCCGCGTCCCTCTTCCACACATAGACCTCCATTCGTCATAGAAATCCTAATTTATATCATACCATGATGAAACGTGTATGAAAATATAAAGTATTGAATATTGCAAAAGGGATGACTGAAAAACAAAGGTTGTCTATACTAAGGTAGTATTCTTATAAGGGAGCCAAGCCCTTTTATAGATGGAAAGGTTGGTGCAACACATGAGCTATGAGGTACTTCAAGTGACAGAGAAGACGTTGGAAAATATGAAAAAAAAATATGAATTAAATCTAAAACTTCCCCCCCCACAGGGAGCGGTTTTTTCAGCTAAAACTAAGGGATGTACAATTACTGGATACAAATCAGGGAAGGTGTTATTTCAGGGGAAAGGGGCTTCTATTGAAGCGGGATATTGGACAGCTAAAGACACTGATTCCATAGGCTCAAAACAAAGTACATCCATGAGAGAGACGAAAAAAACATTAAAGAAATCGGTTGATGTCCATTCCTATCAACCTCCAATGGAGATTTCAGGGCTTGTAATAGTAGGAAGCGACGAAACAGGAACAGGTGACTATTTCGGACCTATGACAGTTGTTTGTGCTCATTTGACTAAAGAACAAATGAAGACGATTGAAGGATGGGGAATACGCGATTCTAAAACCATTAATGACAACACCATACAGGAACTCGCTCCTAAACTAGTAAAGGAATGTACATACAGCTTATTAGTCCTAAAAAATGATAAATACAACTCTCTACAGGAAAATGGGATGAATCAAGGACAAATGAAAGCGATTCTTCATCATCAAGCCATAACTAATGTCATGAAAAAATGTGATAAACAAGGGTTAGAATATGAAGGGGTTTTAGTTGATCAATTTGTCCAACCGGAACGATATTTTGAGTATATTAAGACTAAAGGGTACAAATGGGGATCCAGAACTCCTTTATACTTTGCTACAAAGGCTGAAAACCTCCATCCTGCAGTAGCCGCTGCCTCCGTCCTTGCCCGCTACTCTTTCTTAAAGGAGATGGACAAGTTAGAATCAGAAATTGGCCTCCCGTTACCAAAAGGGGCAGGCTCAAAAGTGGATCAAGCTGCAAAGCTTATCTTAGAACATAAAGGAAAAGATGTTTTATATAGTTGCACAAAGTGGCACTTTGCAAATACAAAAAAAGTTATGGGAAGAAATCTGTAAGTTTTCTCTACACAAAATTGTACGGGACCAGGTCCCGTACAATTTTGTGAACAATCTTATTAAGAACGTAATGTTGCGCCTAGTTTTTCTTCTAAACCTACTAGTACTTTACCATGTACTTTGGATACTTCTTCTTCTGTTAACGTCTTCTCCGTATCTAAATAACGGAGTGAGAAGGCTAGTGATTTTTTCCCTTCGTTCAAGTGCTCCCCTTGATATAAATCAAACAGGGCAACATGCTTTAATAAGTCTCCGCCAAATTCAACGATAACTTGTTTTACATCTTCAGCTTGAACACCTTCATCAACTACAAGGGCAATATCCCGGTCCATCGCAGGATAACGTGGAATTGGATCATACCGAACATCTCGGGATTCCCGCGCAAAAATTTTATGCAAGTTCAATTCAAAAACAAACGTTTCCGGTAGTGACAACACTTTTGCAACTGCTGGATGAAGTTGGCCAACTACACCTACCTCAACTCCTTCCACCGTTACCATTGCTGCACGTCCAGGGTGGAGCCCCTTTGGTTCCCCTTGAACGAACTTAACTTCTCCCTTAACATTTAATTCCTCAAATATACCTTCCACGATTCCCTTAACCACAAAGAAATCAACTGCCTTTTTCTCCCCTTGCCAGCTATGCTCATGCCATAATCCCATAAATGCTCCAGAGACCAGCGTCTTTTCATCAGGCTGCTTAGTCACAGTTTCCTCTTCCGTATAAAAAGCAGTACCAATTTCATAAAGGTGTACATCATTTATGTTACGGTTTTTATTGTGGCTTAACGCTTCAAGGAGATGTGGTAGTAACGTTGTACGAAGTGTACTACGCTCTTCACTCATCGGTTGTGCTACCTTGACACGGTGCCGCTCCTCAGCAAAATGAACTTCCTTTTCCACTGTCGTTAAGGAATAGGTGATCGCTTCATGCAGTCCAGCATTTTCAAGAAATCTTCTCAACTTCCTCTTTTTCCATTGAACTTCTGTAAGCCCGCCAGGTGTGTTAGGTGTATTAGGTAATGTTGTTGGAATATTATCATAACCATAAAGTCTCGCCACTTCCTCAATGATGTCCACTTCTATTTTCAAATCCTGTCGGCGAGTTGGAGCATGAACTGTAAATTCCCCTTCCTCACTTTCTTCAAAAACAAATTTAAGTTTATTAAAAACTTCACGGACATCTTTCGAAGTAATCGTCGTCCCAAGAAGATTGTTTATTTTTTCCAATGTAATCGTAACTACTTTCTGTTGACGATCCAGACTGTCATATTCCACAATGCCTGATAGGACAGTTCCCCCAGCTAAGTCAGCTATTAAAGCAGCAGCCCTTTCACCAGCTTCTTTCACCCGGTTAGGGTCTACCCCCTTTTCAAAACGAGCACTTGCGTCACTTCGTAATCCAAGCTCTCGGGATGCTTTCCTCACAGTTGATCCGTTAAAATAAGCAGCTTCTAATAAAATGTTCTTTGTATCTCCTTGAACTTCTGAGTCTGCCCCTCCCATAACACCTGCTAAAGCAACTGGATCTCGACCATTGGTTATCAGGAGATAATCAGTGCTTAATGTACGCTCCGTATCATCCAGTGTCACTATTTTCTCGCCTTCAGTAGCACGGCGGACAAGAATTTCCTTAGATCCAAACCGGTCATAATCAAACGCATGGAGCGGTTGACCGTACTCCAATAACACATAATTCGTAACATCCACGACATTATTAATCGGTCGAATTCCAGCTGCCATCAGTTTTGTTTGCAGCCACATTGGTGACGGAGCTATGGTTACATCCCTTATCATGAATGCACCATAATATGGGTTATCTCCTGTTGCATCCACATTAACGCTCACGTAGTCCGACGCTCTCTCTTCCCCTTCCGTCCACTCAGGATCAGGAAGTTTTACCTCTCGCCCAAGGATAGCCCCCACTTCATAGGCAACCCCTATCATACTTAGGCAATCAGCCCGATTTGCAGTTAAGTCAAGCTCCAGTACATAATCATTCAGATTAAGGTGTGGAATTGCATCTTCCCCTGGAGTCATGTCGGTTGGAAAAACAAAGATACCTTCTGCTAATTCCTTAGCAACCAACTTTCCTTCATATCCTAGTTCCTGCATGGAACAAATCATCCCTTCAGAAACTTGTCCCCGAAGTTTAGCTCGTTTAATCTTCATTCCACCTGGTAACCTAGCCCCAACCTTGGCAACAACTACGAATTGATCCTTCGCCACATTTGCTGCTCCACATACAATTTGTACCTCTTCTTCCCCCACATCCACCTGACAGACATTTAATTTATCTGCTTCCGGATGTTTTTCACAAGCAACTACTTTCCCCACTACTATTTTGGAAACACCTTTATTTAAAGGTTCTACAATATCTACCTCAACACCACTTCTAGTTAACTTTTCAGCCACTTCTTCCGCTGTTAAATCATCTATTTTCACGTATTCCTTTAACCATTCATATGAAACAAGCATCTCTTTTTTCCTCCTTCACCTTCATTAATTAGCTATATCGTTACACTCGTTTAAATTGAGATAAGAACCGTGTGTCGTTTGTATAAAAATGGCGTATATCATCAATGCCATATTTCAGCATAGCGAACCGTTCTACCCCCATTCCAAACGCAAAGCCTGTGTATTTCTCCGGATCGAATCCACCCATACGTAATACATTTGGATGAACCATTCCTGATCCTAAGACTTCAATCCACCCAGTTTGTTTACATGTACGACAACCCTTTCCTTGACACATAGCACAGGAAATATCTAATTCTGCTGATGGTTCCGTGAATGGGAAAAAGCTTGGGCGAAGTCGAATTTCCCTGCCTATACCGAAGTACCGCTCCACAAACGTCGCAAAAATCCCTTTCAAGTCACTCAAACGAATCCCTTCACCAACAACCAATCCTTCGATTTGCATAAATTGGTGAGAATGGGTGGCATCATCTTCATCTCTACGATAAACCTTTCCAGGGCAAATAATTTTAACTGGACCTTTCCCCTCGTGCTTTTCCATTGTTCGTGTCTGAACAGGGGAGGTTTGCGTACGCAATAGCAAGTCTGATGTAATAAAGAACGTGTCCTGCATATCTCTAGCTGGATGATCCTTCGGTAAATTCAAAGACTCAAAGTTATAATAATCTGTCTCCACCTCAGGGCCCTCTGCTACCGTAAAACCCATTCCAATGAAAACATCTTCAATCGTTTCAATGACAGATGTTAACGGATGGCGGCTTCCTTTACTCAGTGGTCTCCCTGGTAATGTGACGTCAATGCTTTCTTCTTTCAATTTTGCCGAGAGTGCCTCTTCCTCCAGCTTTTGCTCTTTTTCTTCAATGAGAGAAGTGACTGCTTGCCGCACCTCATTTGCCATTTGTCCAACTTTTGGACGTTCCTCTTGGGATAGCTTTCCCATGCCCTTCAGAACTTCTGTAATTGGCCCCTTTTTACCTAAATAAGCAATACGGAGTTCTTTCAATTCCTTTAAAGAGCCTGCTTCCTTCACTTTGTTAAGAGCTTCGTCTTTTAATTCCTGCAGACGATCTAACATACTAACTTCCTCCTTTATATTTCGTGAACTTTTTGGTTTAGAAAACATTTAGCTCCCTCACTTTCAAAAGAGAGACTTTATTTTTCTATGTATTATAAAAAGCGTCTAAACTTCAATTTGAAAAGGACGCATTTTTAAAAGAAATAAAAAAAACCCCCGTTCCCAAAAGGGACGAAAGCTCGCGGTACCACCCTTGTTAATAGGGGTCTTCTAAATACAGACTACTCCTATTCACTCCAATAAGATAACGGTTAATCCGGAACACCTTCACAAACTTCAACGCTTGTGATCCAGTGCCGACTCCAGAGTGAATTCCACTGTGTTCCACATAGAAATGTTTTCAGTCTAAGACATTTCTTCCCTGAAAGGGAACTTTTCAGTGTACTACTCTCCTTCACTGTCTTTCACGTGAAATCTTAAATTATCCTAATTATTATATAAGGTTTTTTCCATTAAAGCAAATGAATTATTGTCTTTCGATAGTTTTATTAACTGCGCAGATGATACAGTAAAATCCCAGTGGCAATGCTGACATTTAACGATTCTGCTTGGCCATAAATTGGGATATATAAGTTTTGGTCACAATCTTCTAGTAGTTCCTTTTGCACACCGCTTCCTTCATTACCCATAATAAGCGCAAAATTTTCTTGTGGTTCTATGGCATTATACGTACTCCCTGTTAACGACGTTCCAAACACAGGAATTCTACTTTCTTTACATAGTTGAACAGCCTCTTCAAGGTTCATTTTTTGGACGGGAAGATGAAATAAAGACCCTTGTGTAGATCTCATAACTTTCCCATTAAAGAGGTCCACTGTCCCATCTCCTAGAATGACACCAGAAATGCCTGCTGCATCTGCAGTCCGGATCATAGCTCCAAGGTTCCCAGGGTCTTGCACCCCATCTATAAATAAAAATTTTCCTTGTTCTAAGGGTATGTTTTTATTTTCAGGTAGTTCACAAACTGCTGCAAAACCTTGAGGAGTTTCTGTTTCACATATATCTCGCAACACTTTTTCAGCAACGTAAACATGTGGAAGATTCGATACTTGCCACTCATGAGGTATTTCTTTATCTACTTCAATAATTAGTTCCTTTATTGGCATTTGTGCCTTCAGCGCTTCTTCAATAAGATGGACCCCTTCAATTAAAAATAAACCTAATTTCTCCCTATTTTTTTTTGTATGTAATTTTTTCCACGTTTTAACCTTTTGGTTTTGTAATGATTCAATGACTTCCATTTTTAGCACTCCCCTCCACCTAAATATATCATTAAATCAATAGTATTAGATGAATTTTCCTTTATATCACATAATCATACCCTATATCACTCATACTATAACAGATTAAAAGTAACAAAATACAAAGGTTACTCGAATTAGATTCTATTCCATGAAAGGAAGATTTCCATGAGTTTTAATTTACGTGCTGCGATCCTTCAAAATGTCTCTGGAAACACAGTAGATGAAGTGGAGGCCACAATTGTGGATGCTGTTCAGAGTGGCGAAGAGAAAATGCTACCAGGATTAGGTGTTTTGTTTGAAGTATACTGGAATCAGGCTAGTGAAGAAGATAAACAGCAAGTTATTAATCAAATTTCAAAAGGGTTACAATAGGATTTCCCTACCGTTTTTTAATGTAACGGTAACCAGAAGACTGCTTTTGAAAATAAGCAGTCTTTTTCTTATTGTATTGAGAGTTCGTCCATCGGGCAAAACGCCACGTCCTGTGGCATGCCCGATATTAGGACGTCCTGTCCGTCCATCGAGGCGGCAAAACGCCACGTCCTGTGGCATGCCCGATATTAGGACGTCCTGTCCGTCCATCGAGGCGGCAAAACGCCACGTCCTGTGGCATGCCCGATATTAGGACGTCCTGTCCGTCCATCGGCCATTAACTTGTAAAGAAAAGCCCCATGAATAACATTCATGGGACGCTGTTACATAAAGTTATCTGAAAGTTATTTCCTCCACTGTTTTTCGATCCAACTTTTTAATGACTTCCACAATTAATTTCACAGCATTTTCGAAATCATCTCGGTGGAGAATGGCAGCATGTGTATGAATGTAACGCGTTGCAATGGTAATGGAAAGAGCCGGTACACCATTTGCTGTCAGATGAATGGCACCGGAATCTGTACCACCGGCAGCAACAGAATCAAACTGATATGGGATCCCTTTTTCATCCGCAGTATCGGTAACAAAATCACGGAGACCTTTATGAGAAATCATCGATGCGTCATAAACTAAAATTTGAGGGCCGTCACCCATTTTTGCTAATGCATCTTTTGCAGTAACACCCGGAGTATCCCCTGCGATTCCCACGTCTACCCCAAAACCAATATCAGGCTGTATTTGATGGGCAGATGTTCTTGCTCCACGAAGACCCACTTCCTCTTGAACTGTACCAACACCATATACAACATTCGGATGTTTTTCATCCTGTAATCGTCGAAGCACTTCAATGGCAATCGCACATCCGATACGATTATCCCAAGCTTTTGCCATAAGCATTTTTTCATTTTTCATTACTGTAAATTCACAGACAGGCACGATGGAATCTCCTGGACGTACTCCAAACTCTTTTGCTTCTTCACGGCTCGAGGCTCCAATATCTATGAACATATCCTTCTTATCAACTGGCTTCTTTCTTGCCTCAGGTGGTAAGATGTGTGGTGGTTTCGAACCAATAACGCCTGGTACATTACCATGACTCGTCATGATTGTAACTCGTTGAGCGAGCATCACTTGCTCCCACCAACCCCCTACCGGTTGAAACTTCACGAATCCCTTTTCATCAATATGAGTAACCATGAATCCAATTTCATCTAGATGGCCTGCAACCATAATTTTAGGACCGGCTGCATCTCCAATTTTTTTTGCAATTAAACTCCCGAGATTATCGGTCTCCATTTCATCTGCGAAGGGAGCTATATATTTCTTCATCACTTCTCTTGCTTCCCTTTCATTTCCAGGAATACCGTTTGCATCTGTGAGATCTTTCAACATGTTTAACACTTCATCCATGAATTATGTACCTCCTCTGTTTAATAAAACAACTCCTATGTTCCTTTATAGTATAACGACTATAATCTTGATTCTCAATTTTTTCGTCTCTCGAAGCAGTTTTACTATAAAATTTGAAATAGTAATTTCGTTACCTAGTTATTATGAAACCAACTCTTATAAAATATTAGTACCCGTCGTTTTGTCGATCATAATTCACACTATTTTTTTTCATATACGCTTCCATAATCTGTTCACTTGAAAATCCAAGGGCACACCCTAAATTTAAATAAGCAAGACATAGATTCAAATACTCCATCCGTCCTCCATCATATTGGAGACGAGTGACTGCATTCATGACTTCCTCAAAAAATGGGACTAGGTTTTTACCAAATTGTTTTTCTCCACGAGGGTAGTTCATAATTTCATTATCTAAATTCAATTCCAAGCCAATGGATAACATAAAATGAATCCCGTCAACATATTCCTCCAGGATAACTTTATCTTCAGATGGTTCCTTTTCACTCCAAAATTTAAAACATCTTGTTTCGTTTGCAAGTTCTGCCAATTCCACATGGAAAGCCAGCAGTTTTCGTCTTAATAAATTCTCCCCTTCAAGCCCATGTCTAGATTCAATGTAGGCATCCAGTTCTCTCTGCATATTAAAAAGTAATGAAAAATCCAAATAAAACACCTTCTTCTTGATCATAATTGTAATCTTCATTATTATAACAAAAGAAACCATTTTTTTTTGAAACCTTTACTATATGTATTACGTAATAAATAGCAAATAGTCTTTTGATGGACTGTATAATTATATAAACATCTTCATCATCTGATTTGAATCGTTATTTTGGGGAATAGGATAGGAATACATTATTATAAAAATCAAGTTCACCGAAAAAAGTATGCTCTTGAAGGAGAGAGGCTTATGACAGTAATCGTCTTTAGATTATTCCTTTTGATTGCTGTAGGAATTATCATCTATAGTGTTGTTAAATACTTATTAGATCCGCGCAGAAAATTAGAATCGGCCCATAATCAAGGTGGTTTTTACCTACTCGACGACTCTAATAACGTCCGTAAAAATTTAATATTCACCTACCGTAATGCTATGTTTGAGGGGGAAAAATTTCTTGGACCTACTGACGAGTCTTTTGAAGTCACCTCTATCAGTATTTGGACAGAGGACAATGATAGATTACAGGGATTGAGCATTAAGGATTTTCATTTTATTGAAAAGGAAATTTTAATTCACTATCCAAAGGCGGATATTGAATGGAAAAGTCCTGTAAAAGAACTGATCAAAAAACAAAAAAAACAAACCTAGTGTGTGTAATAAGAAAAGCGCAAGCGCCTATGGTCACGAGTGTAGGGCAGTGGAGGAATGACAACCTGAAGTCCGCTCTTTGACTTCAGTTGTCACTTCCGAAGT
>NZ_JAHQCS010000173.1:0-26924 GCF_019042215.1 Evansella tamaricis
CTTCTTACCGAGCAACCGAGCATACCTTCCGTTCGGGCACTAGTTCCGGCAACTTCTTACCGAAACCTCAGGCCGCCATCTCCTTCGGGCACAAGTTCCTTCATCTTCTTACCGAACGACCGAGCGGCCATCCCGTTCGGACACAAGTTCCTTCATCTTCTTACCGAACGACCGGGCATACCTCCCGTTCGGGCACTAGTTCCGGCAACTTCTTACCGAACAACCGAGCATCCCTCCCGTTCGGGCACAAGTTCCTTCATCTTCTTACCGAACAACCGAGCATCCCTCCGGTTCGGGCACTAGTTCCGGCAACTTCTTACCCAACAACCGAACTTCCCTCTCCTTCGGGTACTATTTCCAACTAACATCTTCTTACCGACGGCAAACCGTCCCTTGATACGATTAGAAAACAAGAATGTAAAAGAATGGCTACCCCACCAGTAAGATGATCGACTACCCACCTTTCAGTTATCTCTTGGTTTACCACCGAATTTCATTGATAACAGCAATCATCGTTTCTTTTTCTTCTTCCGTCAGCATCCATTCTTCCCTTATTTCTTTCGCTAGTAAGTCTAACCTACCGTATCCCTTTACAAATCCATTGAGTCGGGCACCTAAGGTGGAATGTATTAATTCTTCTTCTGTTATATACAACTGCCTTAATGCAGTGATTGCTGATGGCCACCGTTTTAGATAATATTTTTGATGCCTGTCTTCTGCAAGATAAAACTTATCGTAGGGCACTATTTCAGTTTCTATTGTCATGCCTGATTCATTTTCCATCTGTTCCTTTGTTTGATATGCTGTTAATTTCTGGTTCTCATCATGATAAAACAAAATGGAAATATATTGTCTGCCACGATACCCCCTTCTTAGAGAGGTATGATTTTTCCAAAACGTCCGTAAAATTTCTTCGTATGTTATGATTTCACGGTCATAATCGATCTGCAAAGTTTCCGTATGATCTCCCATTTCACAATAGGAGGGATTCTCCGTCGTTCCTCCTGCATAACCTACGCGTGTTCTGGCTACACCCTTCAGATGACCGAACCGGGCATCAGGTCCCCAGAATCAGCCCATTCCAAAAGTTGCGGTTCCATCAAAGTTTACGTTTCCGTCTGAGGTTCCCTCAACGTTTGCGTCAACTCTTACGTTTTGCCTTTTTACCCATACCATAGTGACACCTCCTAACATCATCCTCTTTCTTTACTTCTAGTCTATCTCTTTCTCACAGATTGTTTTGACTTCGGAAAAAATTGTAGTTATTTATGATTAGACACCAAGCCTATTATTGGTATTCGCCTCTTATTATAAAACACATTTATTATATTTATTAAATATAAAAGTTCTCTGAATACAGCTTCCTTATGGTAGGGAATACCCCCTCCTTCGAAATAGTCAAGAACCTCAACGATGAACCTTGCACCTTTTCCGGACACTTTTCTTTTCTGTAATCAAAAGAGCAGCAAACACCACTAGGTGCCGCTGCTCTTACCTATTTTTTCAGGACTACTTTACTTATCAAAACCAACCAGAAGGTAATGAATCCCTTATTCCTGTGGCTTATAAATGAATCTCTTATTCCTCTGGCTTATAGGTAAAGTAATCGAAATCGGCGTGTAAGCTTTCGCCAGATGTATCTTGACAACGCATACCTACGAATGCACCCGTGAAGAAACCGCCACCCTGGATGTAATCATCCGACAGTTTATAGGATTCAAAAGTTACCGGAACTTCTGTCCAGTTTTCCCCATCAAAGGAATAGGAATAGACATACGTATCTGTCTTCACATCAGAGCGCATATAAACATATTCCACTTCTTCTGGCACTACGATTTCTTGCCCTTTTAATGGCATATCAAATGTGAAGTTATCGCATGTCATTAATTCCAGGATACGACCCTTCTCTTCGTGCCATGAAATGTGAAAGGACGTCCAGTTCTCCGTATTATAATAGTTCACTAAACCTGCAGACTGCTGGAAAGATTCAGGATTGAACGCCACTTTTGTTTCCGCACGGAAGTTAAAATGCTGCCAGCGACGGGCCACAAATGCCTGTGTGAATTTTGAAGTTAATGATTCCCGTCCATAAAGACGCAAATGGCCAGGATTGTCTTTCAGGCTCACGATGTCTTCCCCTAAAGGAATACGTAGTGTATTAAAATTTAAATTCAGTACTTCCGAATCGAAGTCATCTTTCTCCGGATAATCTGGATCCCATTTTACTTCCCCTATTGCTGGTCCTTCGATTTCTAAAGATGGCTGGTTTCCCCCAACCACATATGGCCAGTCTTCTTTCCACTCCAGACGTTGAATTGCCGTTTCACGACCAAGAGGGCAATAACCACGTGGATCTAACAGTGCCTGTCCTTCACGGGATAACGGCCGCCCCGTTAAGTGAACTAAGAACCATTCATCCGTATGCGTCTGAACAATCGATGCATGTCCTGCTTTTTGCAAAGGATTTCGCGGATAAGGGAAAGAAGTGATTAACGGATTTTCCGGATGAACTTCATAAGGTCCGTTAATATTCTTCGATCGTGCAATCGTTGCCTGATGGTCGTATTTCGTTCCACCTTCTGCCGTTAATAAGTAGTAATAGCCATTCCACTTGTACAAATGAGGTGCTTCCGTTAATTTAACATCTGTTCCTTTAAAAATTACTTCCTTTTTCCCCACCAGCTTTTGCTGTTCATGGCTGTATTCTTGCAATACAATACCATAGAAATTATGATGTCCCACACGGTGATCCCAAAGCATGTTCACGAACCATTTTTTACCATCCTCATCGTGAAAAAGGGATGGGTCAAACCCTGAACTGTTCATGTAAATAGCTTCAGACCATTCTCCATCAATCGTATCGCAAGTAATAAGGTAGTTGTGGGAATCTTTCCATTGCCCGTCTGTTACTTTAATATCAGAGTAAATCAGGTAAAATTGTCCGTCACTATGGGACAGTTGCGGTGCCCAAACTCCACCGGAATCAGGATTTCCTAACATGTTTAATTGGCTGAGACGATTTACCGGACGCGCCGCCAACCGCCAGTTCTTTAAGTCCTTCGAATGATAGATTCCTACTCCAGGAAACCATTCAAACGTTGAAACTGCTATGTAATAATCTTCTCCTACACGACAAATACTTGGATCAGGATTAAATCCGGTTAAAATAGGGTTACGAATTGTTGCCATTCTAAACACCTCTTATCAATATTGTATTCGCTTACACGGTCATTCTACCCGACTATAACATATTCGTTATTTCACAAACAATTGATAATCCTTAGTTTATACCCCCATAAACTAAAGAAAATTGCCTTTCCCTTCCTATCCATTTTTCTGAGTATCTGCCCCGAAGTCCATTCGAAAAAAATGTTTCGATTTTTCATACATACAACATACATTTAGAGTGGTGCCGAAGTCTTTCTCCGGCACCACTACTTTTAATCTTTTCACAGAATCTGCCGGAGTAATACAAGCTACAAGCTTAATTAATTACCGAGTAATGGTAGCCCTTCACCTTACCCCTTTACTGAACCTGAGGTGATCCCTTCTACAATACTGTTGCTTAATAAAATAAACGCAATTAAAATAGGTAAAATACTGATCATTAAAGTGGCACCTATAGCTCCCCAATCGGTGGAATATTGCCCGATAAAGTTTTGAATACCGACGGTTAATGTTTTGAACCGATCAGAACTGATAAATGTATTAACAAAGACGAACTCATTCCAATTGTAAATCATGTTGATAATAGCTGTTGTGGCAACAACCGGAGCTGTCATTGGGAAGATTATTCGAAAAAACATCCTGTGGACAGAGCAACCGTCCATGATGGCAGCTTCTTCGATTTCCCTTGGCAACGTATAGTAAAAACCAAGTAATATCATGATGGTAATTGGAAGGTTAAATGCTGTGTACGTTAAAATGATCGCCAATGGATGATCCATCAAGTTAATGTTTAAGAAAAAGTTAAATAAAGGAATGAGTGTGGAATGTACTGGAATCATTAAACCAACCATAAATAATCCAAGCACCAGCTTATTTAATTTCCATCTCATTCTAGTAATCGCAAACGTCACTAAGCTTGCAAATAATACCGTTAAAATGACCGCAGACGCAGTAATGAACACACTGTTAAAAAAGTACTGACCTATATTTCCTTGAGTCCATACTCTCGCATAATTCTCCCACTGGGGGTCCTGTGGCAACGCAAGTGGTGGCAGATTAAAGACTTCTTGGTTACTTTTAAGTGAAAACAGGAATAACCAATATAATGGAAGTACTTGAATAATCGCAACAGCGATTAAAAAGATATATAAAATCCCTTTGGCAATCTTCTGTAGTAAGGGATTTTCTGTTGGAGGGGATTCCCTGTTGGCTCTATTTTCGCGGTTCCCTGTTTGATCCATTTACTTAACCTCCTTAATACTGTACTTCGTCCTCTTTTGATGTGGTGGCCTTGCGTATTAACCAGGTGACAACGAGAGATAAAACAAGTAAGAAGAAACCTACAGCACTACCATAGCCGAAGTTATACGTCCGAAAAGCTTGTTTATACATATAGGAAGCCATCACTTCACTCGCTCCATTCGGGCCTCCGTCCGTCATCACATAGATCAGATCAAAATACTTAAGTGACCCAACAACGGCGAGAACGATTGTAACTTTGATCACTCCCGAAATTAATGGTAATTTAATTTTGTATCCTATCTGCCAAGGAGTTGCTCCATCAATTTTCGCTGCCTCCACTAGTTCATTCGGGACGTTTTTCAATGCAGCATAATAAATCAATATATAGAAACCAGCATATTGCCATATGATCGGTATAAATATTGCAAACAACACAATATTCGTATCAGCAAGCCAAAGTGGTGGGTTATCCACTCCGATGGAAGTTAGAAACCGGTTCAGCACCCCATTTGTCGGGTGATAAATTCTCATCCATAACTGTGCAATAGCTACAGAGGATAAGAGCATTGGAATTAAATAAATCTTTCGGAATAAATCCGCACCTTTTATTTTTCCCGCTAAAACCATAGAAATAATTAAATATCCAATCAAACTAAGTAGAGAAAATACTGCAAGTAAAAAAGAGTGGTATGCACTACGCCAAAACATTCCATCGGACATCAGTCTTGTATAGTTTGCTAATCCAATAAATTCCCTTTCACCAATTCCATCCCATCTTGTTAATCCATAGTATCCCGTTAATACGATAGGTACATATACAAGAACAATCAATAACAGAAATGCGGGGAGGATATACAGTATGATAACTTTTTTATCGGACATTACTTTGTCCACAGGTTGTTCTCTCCCTTCCTTCAAACATTCGCTCTTCGCTGGAGCTAGACAGCGATAAGAAAACTTGTGCTCCCTCATTAAAAAAGAATTTCTCATGCTTTTTATCTTGAAAAGAAAGGGACATACAAAATGGGTATGTCCCTTCTGCATTACTTACTTATTCTTCCGATTCCGCATCTTCGTCTACCTCTTCTTCATCTTGTGTGGATTCTTCCACCTCTTCTTCATCTGTTGCTCCCTCTTCTTCATCCGGTGCGGATTCTTCAGCATCACCGTCAGCTTGAGGTCCACCTTCTTCTTGAAGGGCTTCTTCATGCTCTCTGGCAAAGTCTTCCGGAGATACTTCTAGCCCAAATAATCTTTGGATTAGCGTTAAATGGGTTTCCGCTACACCGGCACTCATTTGAACATCTGCAAATAGCGTAATATCCGTTGCATTATTCAACTCATCGAGGACTTCGATGAACAAGTCTGGAAGATCAACTTCTGCTGTATTTACTTGGGTTCCAGGAATGACACCAGCATCCTCCACTGCCTGATCACCCCAACGTTCTACAAAAAATCGGACAAATTCTTTTGCTTCTTCTTTAACATCAGAAGCCTCAGACACGAACAAACCTACACCAGGTCCACCGACCCAGCTATCAATACTCCCTTGACCATCCACGGTGGGGAATTTGAAAAATCCAATGTTGTCCCGGAACTCCTGAGGCACATCCTCATTTGTTGTATAGTTTGGTAAATCCCATGAACCAATAAGGTACATTGCAGCATTTCCATTCATGAATTCTGACTTTGCCTCTTGGTCCGATAAGCCGTTAAAACCTCTAATGAAGGCATCTCTTTCCACTAAGTTGGTAATTTCATCTGCTGCTGCAATTAATCCAGGGTCTTCAAATGTTCCACTACGCTCAATCGCTTCTGTCAGTGCATTGCCCCCTAAGCGGTCTGCATAATACATGTACCACATGGATCCTGTCCAACGGTCACGGTTCCCTAATGCGATCGGAGTAACACCGTTATCCACAAGTGTATCAATGACATTCAAAAACTCTTCTTGGGTTTCCGGTGCTTCCAATCCGTACTCTTCAAAAATAGCCTGATTATAAAAGACAGGGGCAATGTTTAATTCCAACGGAAGAGCATATGTCGTCCCGTCAATTTCATAAGCCTCCCTTGTACCTGCTACAAAGGATTCCCGAAAGTCATCTTCTAAAATGTCCTCTAAGGAGGCAAAACGGTTCCCCCTGACATAGGGTTGCATAAATCCTGCTGGCCATGTCATCCCCACATCCGGCAGTTGATTAGAAGAAGAGATAATCTGTAATTGATTTTTATACTGTTCATTTTCCAGTACATCCATATTAACTGTGATCCCAGGATTGGCATCTTCAAATTCAGCGATAATTTCACTCACTATACGATGGTGGTCAGGGGAACTTCCAGCTGGCCATAAATGCATAAAATCAATGACAGCTTCTTCTCCCCCTCCAGTCCCATCACCTGCACCGCCACCAGTATCCCCCGGTGCTGGATCTGCTTGTCCACAAGCTGATAGCACTATGAAAAAGAGAGTTGACAAGGTAAGTAAAGACAAACGTTTCTTATTCATTTCAGAACCTCCTAAGATATTTAGTAAATTCAATTAACTAAGTTGCTGTGATTCCTATGTATCCACGTAAAGGTCAGACATATGAGAATCCAGTCTATAGTTATTGTTATAAAGTAACAGACATACATATTGTTCAAAAATTAATGAAAAATATACCTTAAAAAAAATATATAGAGTAGATTTGAGATCAACCCTACCTTATGTATAAATTTATAAGAAAAGCGCAAGCGCCTAGGAACACGAGCATAAGGCAGTGGAGGAATGACAACTAGAAGTCCGCTGTTTGACTTCAGTTGTCACTTCCGAAGTGCCCCGTAGCGAGTAGGCGCTGGAGCTAGACAATGCCCGAAGGTGCAAAAACTTATACATTCTTATCTTTTAAAAAAGGCATTCCCCAAAGAATGGAGAATGCCTACAATAATGTATAAGTTTTGATGGACTTTCATCAGCCTTTAACAGACCCGGACGTAATTCCTTCTACGATGCGATTACTTAATACAAAGAAGGCAAGGAGGATAGGAATGATGCTTATCATTAACGTTGCTCCAATTGCTCCCCAGTCGGTGGAATACTGTCCGATAAAGTTTTGAATTCCCACCGTAAGTGTCTTAAATCTATCAGAGCTTATAAATGTATTTACAAAAACGTATTCATTCCAATTGTAAATCATATTGATAATCGCAGTGGTTGCGAGAACAGGCTTTGTCATAGGTAAAATAATTGTAAAAAAAAGCCTGTGCACGGAACATCCATCCATGATCGCCGCTTCTTCCACTTCCCTTGGTAATGTATAATAAAAACCAAGCAATATCATGATCGTGATTGGAAGGTTAAATGCAGAATAGGTTATGATAAGTGCCAAAGGATGGTTCATTATTCCAATTGTCGTATAAAAACTAAACAAGGGAATAAGTGTGGAATGAATAGGAATCATCATAGCAACCATAAACAATCCTAAAACAAGTTTATTCCACTTCCATTTCATCCTTGTGATTGCAAAGGTTACAAAACTGGCGACAAAGACGGTAAGTAACACAGATGCAGCAGTAATCCAGACACTATTGAAAAAATAAGTGTTTATATTTCCTTGTGTCCATACAGTAACATAATTTTCCCACTTTGGTTCAGTGGGGAATGCCAACGGGGACAAGTTAAATACCTCCTGATTATTCTTTAAGGAAAAAAAGAATAACCATACTAAAGGAAGGAGTTGGACCACTGCGAGAACACTTAATAATATAAATAAAACCCATGAGGTTATTTTTGACAACATGAGGCCCCTCATGAGACTCGGCGGTTTTTCCAATTGGGAGGTCGACTTAGTCTGAGATTTTGACACTTTTGTTTCCACCATGAATATTCCCTCCTTTAATATTGAACTTCTTCTTTAGTTGCAGTCAATTTACGAATGAGCCAAGTGACAGTGAGTGCTATGAGTAAAAGGAAGAATCCGACTGCACTTCCGTACCCAAAATCATTCATCCGAAATGCCTGTTTATACATATAGGAGGCCATGACTTCACTAGCTCCATTAGGACCCCCATCTGTCATGATGTAAATTAAATCGAAATACTTTAACGACCCAACCACAGCTAGTACAATAGTGACTTTAATGACTCCTGCAATTAATGGAACTTTTATTTTATAGGCTATTTGCCATGGAGAGGCACCATCAATCCTTGCTGCTTCTACCAAAGATTCTGGAATGTTCTTTAGTGCTGCATAATAAATTAAGATGTAAAAACCGGCATATTGCCATATAATCGGGAGAAAGATGGCATACAGTACAATCGATGTATCCGCCAGCCAAAGGGGAGGATTCTCCACTCCAATAGAAAGTAAAAATCGATTCATCACTCCATTAGTAGGATGATAGACTTTCATCCAAAGCTGCGCAATTGCCACCGATGACAAAAGCATCGGTACTAAATATATTTTACGGAAGAGATTAGACCCCTTTATTTTTCCTGATAAAATAACAGAAACTAACAAATAGGCACCTAAACTGATAACTGAAAAGGCCGCTAACAAAAAGGAATGATACGTACTCTTCCAAAACATGGAGTCTGTCAGAAGTTTAGAGTAATTATCCAACCCGATAAAGGTTTTTTCTCCAATCCCATCCCATTTTAAGAGCCCGTAATAACCTGTAAGGATAATTGGAACATATACAATTGTCATGATGAGAATTAATGCCGGGAGAACATATAAAAGGATGACTTTTTTATCGGACATTACTTTGTCCATCTCGTGTTCCCCTTTCTTTTTGAAATCATATAGCATGCAAAGAACTCATAACATAAATCATCGCCAATCTTGGCTTTGGACTCCATTTATAAAAAGCTAAGGGCCAAGCTTCCCCAACACAATATACATTTCTTGTATATTGGAGAACGTGGAGTAAGCTTGGCACCTGATTTCAGTCATATAATAATCTGCTGTTTTAAGTACCTGAACCTAACTAGCATCCTTAGTCTATTACTCTTCTTCGGCTAAGGCTTCCTCATGTGTTTTTGCAAAATCCTCTGGTGTAGCATCATTACCGAATAGTGACTGGATCATATTTAAGTGCACTTCCGCTACTCCAGGGCTCATTTGAACATCTGCAAATAAAGTAATGTTAGAGGCATTTCCCAATTCATTTAATACATCAATATATAACTGTGGAAGATCGATGGAAGATGTATCCACTGCTGTTCCCGGAATAACACCTGCACCGGTTACAGATTGCTCTCCCCATTTTTCCACAAAGTATTTCACAAATAACTTCGCTTCTTCCTTTACTTCTGAGTTTTCCGCAACGAATAAGCCTACACCAGGTCCTCCAACCCAACTATCGAGATCCCCTTCTCCCCCCTCAATGGTAGGGAATTTAAAGAATCCAACATTATCTCTGAACTCTTGAGGGATATCCTCGTTTGTGGTGAAGTTAGGAAGTTCCCATGAACCCATGAGATACATTGCTGCTGTTTCGTTTAAGAATTCTGATTTTGCTTCATCATTGGATAAGCCGTTAAAACCACGGTTGAAAGCATCCATATTTACTAGTTTTTGAGTTTCCTCTGCCGCTTGAATAAGAGCTGGATTTTCAAAGCTTCCCGATCGGTCGATCGCAGAATTTAATGCGCTCTCTCCTCCAATACGGTCTGCAAGATACATATACCATAATGAACCGGTCCATCGGTCTCTGTTTCCAAGGGCAATCGGTGCAACACCGTTATCTGCTAATGTTTCAACGACATTTAGAAATTCGTCGTAAGTTTCTGGAACATCCAGTCCATGCTCCGCGAAAATCCCTTTGTTGTAATAAATAGGAGCTATGTTCAGTTCCAATGGGAACGCATAATTTACCCCATCCACGGAATACGCTTCTAATGTTCCTGATACGAAAGAACTACGGAATGGATCATCCAATATGTCGTCCAATGGGGAGAAGAGATTCCCTTGTACATACGGCTCCATAAAGCCCGCTGCCCAAGTCATCCCCACATCAGGTAATTGATTTGATGATGATACAACTTGAAGTTTCGTCTTATACTGTTCGTTTTCTAACACTTCCTGCTCCACTTTTATGTGCGGGTACTCATCCTGGAATTGATCAATAATTTCGTTAACGATACGATTTTGTCCAGCAGAGATTCCTGCCGGCCACAAGTGCATGAAATCGATAGTGACCTCTTCTTTTACTCCGTCACCGTCATCTCCGTCTTCATCTGTCCCATCATCCACTTCTTCTGTGTCGTTATCACTCGTCCCTTGTGCATCATCTGTCGCATCCGTTTCATCGTCACTGCCACAAGCTGTCAATGCAAAAATAGAGACAAATAAAATAAGCAATAACATAGTAAGCGTTTTCTTAAACATTTAATAGCCCCCTTCGCTTTCTTAAAATCATCTTAAGGATACCATTGGTAGAAGCGCTTCATAAGGTCACGATGATTGGATGAAATTCCATTTTCATTGGATTTCTAACCATATGACCGTACGTTGGACAGTGAATTTGAAGAAATAAGCTAGAAGTCCGCTCTTTGACTTCTGTTGTCATTTCCGCAGTGCCCCGCAGCGATTAAGGAGGGACTGTAAAAGTGGAAAAGCACGAGGGCACTGAAAAAGTTTAAAACTACTTTTTCAGTGCCCTCGAAAAGCACCATTTTTTCAGTTCCTATGCGAGTAGGCGGTGGAGCTAGACAATAAGAAAAGCGCAAGCGCCTATGAACACGAGCGTAGGGCAGTGGAGGAATGACAACAAGAAGTCCGCTCTTTGACTTCAGTTGTCACTTCCGCAGTGCCCCGCAGCGAGTAGGCGGTGGAGCTAGACAATGCCCGAAGGTGCAAAAACTTATACTTTCTGCTTATCTTTTAAAAAAGGCTGGAATTTTTTATTCCAACCGTGCAAATGAAGAGAAGTGACCTCTTCTAATGATTCTTTTGTTTTAAGATCTCTTTTCGGTACTGGCTAGGTGTCTGTCCAACAGATTCCTTAAAAATCTTAATAAAGTATTTGGCCGTTTGATACCCCACCTTTTCAGCGATATCATTGATAGGAATATCTGTGGTAAACAGAAGGTGTTTCGCCACTTGTAGTCTGCGCCGTGTTAAATAATCACTGAATGTTAAATTGGTCTGCTCTTTAAATAAAACACTAAAGTAACTGGCATTTAAATGTACAGCATCAGCTACTTCCTTAAGCGTTAATTTTTCATGGAGATTTTGATTTACATAGTTTATGGCATCTTTAATTATGGATGCAGTCTGGTGATCTTGATCTTCGAACTGCAGGAGATTCTGATCTACCACTTTTTTGATCAAACCGGACTGTTCCCTATTTGCTTCGACTTCAAACGCTTTTTCCACCGAATCAATCAGTTCCTGTTTGCTGATTGGTTTCAATAGATAGTTGACCACACCTAACTGAATAGCCTTTTGAGCATACTTAAATTCGGAATAGGCAGACATGATGAGAACAACTGGAGCGTCTTCTTTCTTCTCCAATAATTGGGCCAAGGCAAGTCCGGTCATTTCCGGCATCCGAATATCCGTTAACAGTACATGAACTCTCCTCGTGTCCAAAATTTTCATAGCTTCCATTCCACTGGATGCACAAAGTATCTCCACTTTACTCGTTTGTCCCTCTGCCCATAGTTCCAGAGTTTTTCGTAGACCATTTAATGTCGTTGGTTCATCATCAACAAGTAACACGGTTTTCCAGTAGCTCATTCTCTCACCCCATTGAATGGAATTTCAAACGATACAGTTGTTCCTCTCCCCTCTTCACTTTCGAAAGCGATCTCCCGAATCTGATCTTCACAAAAATATAACTGAAGTCTTTTGTTACAGTTGACAATAGCCATTCCTTTTCCTTTAAAATAGCCGGTATTCTTATTTTCAAGTGATGATGAAATCTTTTGGACTATTTCTTCGCCCATACCAGCACCGTCATCTTTAATTTCAATCATTACTCTCGATTTTTCCGTCGCAGGACGAACGAGAAGTTCAACCGTTCCTTCTCCTGATTTGTTTCCAACTCCATGTAGTATAGCATTCTCCACTAATGGCTGAATCAGTAGCTTTGGTATTTTCATATGGTGGTAGGTTTCAGGCACATCCAGACGCCATGTTAATCTTTTCCCAAACCGAACTTGCATAATTTTCATATAACGTTCGATATGGTCGATTTCCTCTTTTAATGTAACCCAGTCGTCCTCCTTTGGATTACTGATCGTATATCGGAAAAGCTGTGACATATGAAGGACATATTCCGCCAATGTATCTTCTCCCTTGGCATCCAGTGACCAGTAAAGGGCATCTAGTGTATTGTAAAGAAAATGTGGATTGATTTGTGCCTGTAGTGCTTTTAATTCTGAACGGCTACGGGTAATTTCCTTTTCATATACCTCTTCAATTAAATTGTTCATTGTCTCTACCATCTGATTATATGTTTCGTTTAATTCATTGATCTCATAGGTGGCAGAGGTTTCCTGATGGGCTTTTAAAGCCCCTAACCTTCCAAATCTCATCGTTTTTGTCAATTTCAGGATCGGCCTTGTTATGACGGTGGATAGAAATAATGAGAATAATAGAAAGATAAAAAATCCGAGAATACCAGAAACAATGATAGCAGAACGTAAGACGGATACATTTCTTGTTACTAAGTCAATAGGTGTCAAAATGATTGTTTTCCACTGCGTCAGTTTGGAAAAGTGTTCTACCATCATATACTCCTGTCTGTTGATGGAAAGGTGTCCCGTTCTATTATGATCCTGTAATATCTGAATAATGTCCCCATCAAAATTAGAGAAAATAGGAGTTTGTGAATGGTCATAGAGAACCATATATTCCCCTTCTTCATTATTCGTATCTTCGAATTGAAAGTAGCTGTCTCTGATCCTGACCAGTAAATATCCACCAGGAGAGAACCAACGATCAAGGAGGGTCACTTGCCGGATTGCAATGAAATAAGAAGGATCAGAGGGATCTTGTCCGACCCAAACAAGCCTTCCCCTCTGCTCGTCTGTCCTGTCAATCCACACCTCTTCAAGCCTGTTGGAAAGTTGTCCTTCATGAAGTGGGTACATTCTTTTCCCGTCTACTGAGTAAAGTTCCAGGGAATCAATCCCGTTATAATAGGCTAAATGGGAGTTTACAACCCCCATCAAAGACTGCCTCTGACTAAAACTGACTGAATCACCCAAGACCTCCTTCAACAGAGTATCTTGCACATGGGAGTGAGTCGCCACTTGCAGTGTTAACGTATCCACCTGTTCATAAAGCGCTTCCATTTTTCCACTTGCTTGAATTGCCGTCTGCTGAATCTGCTTTTCGGCATTACTTTTCAAAACAGCCGAAACAACGTTGTATGTATTAACTCCCACAATAAGGAGGACAATGACCATCACAGTAATAAATACGATAAAAATTTGGTTTCTCAGTGTATTCCATTTTTTTGTACGGTTTAGAAAAGAGAAGAATGGTGTCAGTAACCGTTGTTTACTATTCCTCTTCAACATGGCTGTTTGACCAACCTTTCTTCTGTGTATAATGGGTTGTCTTAGTCAATTACTGTCAAAAGGTAATGAGGGTTGCTTCTCATTTAATCGGAAATATATTACTTTTATAATACCATTTAATTCCTGTATTTCCTTTATTTTTTTCAGAGATGATTGGAAAAAGGTTAGGAAAGAGGTTTAGAAAAGGAAGGATCGAGAATTGTGGTTGCGGGAAGGTTGTTGCTTTTTGAGAAAATCTTAGAGGAGTGAAGGCGGCATGAGTGTCTCTTCCGCAGCGAGTAGGCGCTAGAGCTAGACAATGCCCGAAGGTGCCAAAACTTATAAATTATTACCTTTTAAAAAAGGCATTCCCCAAAGAATGGAGAATGCCTACAATAATGTATAAGTTTAGATGGACTTTTCATCAGCCTTTAACAGACCCGGACGTAATTCCTTCTACGATGCGATTACTTAAGATAACAAAGGCTATCAGGATTGGGAGAATACTAATCATTAAGGTTGCGCCGATGGCACCCCAGTCGGTTTGATATTGACCTATGAAGTTTTGTATCCCAACCGTTAATGTTTTATATTTGTCAGAACTGATAAACGTGTTAACAAAGACATATTCGTTCCAGTTATAAATCATATTTATGATCGCCGTTGTGGCAACTACTGGTGCTGTCATCGGCAGGATAATCTTGAAAAACAGCCTGTGGAGTGAACAGCCATCCATGATTGCTGCCTCTTCAATTTCCCGCGGCAAAGTATAATAAAATCCTAGTAAAATCATAATTGTAATTGGTAAATTGAATGCCGTATAAGTTAAAATGATCGCTACCGGATGGTCCATGAGATTCACATTGGTAAAGAAGTTAAATAACGGAATCAGTGTGGAGTGAACCGGGATCATTAACCCAACCATAAATAAACCCAATACTAGTTTACTTAACCTCCAGCGCATTCTCGTAATCGCAAACGTTACTAAACTTGCAAATATAACAGTGAGGATAACGGAAGATGCCGTAATATAAACACTGTTAAAGAAATATTGCCCTATGTTCCCTTCTGTCCAAACCCTTACATAGTTTCCCCACTGTGGTTCTTGTGGTAAAGCCAGTGGCGGTAAGTTAAAGACTTCCTGGTTATTCTTTAATGAAAAGAGAAATAACCATACTAAAGGAAGTATTTGGACAACAGCGACACCAATTAAAAAGACATATAAAAAGATTTTTCCCAAACGCTGTAAGCCAGTCTTCTCGGATAATCCCTTCGGCACAGGTGATGTTTGTGATTGTCCGTTCTTTCCATTCTCAAATTCCATCGCCAAAACCTCCTTTTAGTATTGTACTTCCTCTTTATCTGCAGTCAGTTTACGGATGATCCATGTAACGACTAAACAAAGAATCAATAAGAAAAATCCAATGGCGCTACCGTATCCAAAGTTATACGAATTGAACGCCTGTTTATACATATATGATGCAATAACTTCACTGGCACCATTTGGTCCACCTTGAGTCATTACCCAGATTAAGTCGAAGTATTTTAAAGAACCTACCACAGCTAAGACAATCGTTACTTTAATAACTCCCATAATCAACGGTAATTTAATCTTATAACCGATTTGCCAAGGGGTTGCCCCGTCAATCCTCGCTGCTTCTACTAATTCATTAGGGACATTTCGAAGTGCTGCGTAATAGATTAATATATAAAATCCAGCATACTGCCAAATAATTGGAATAAAAATAGCATATAATACAATGTTTGTATCCGCCAACCATAGTGGTGTATTCTCTATTCCAATAGAAGTAAGGAATCGGTTCATTACACCATTTGTTGGGTGATAGATTCGCATCCATAATTGAGCGATCGCCACAGAAGAAAGTAGCATTGGAATTAAATAGATCTTTCTGAATAAATCTGCTCCCTTAATTTTTCCCGCTAAAACAAGGGAAATAATTAAATAGCCTACTAAACTCAAAATGGAGAAAATGGCAAGTAATAGAGAGTGAGTTGCACTACGCCAAAACATGGAATCATTTAACAAGCGCTTATAATTATCCAACCCAATAAATTCCATGGCACCGATTCCGTCCCACCTCATTAAACCGTAGTAACCAGTGAGTACGATTGGGATATAAACGAGTACCATCATTAAAAGGAATGCAGGGAGGACATAAAGTGCAATTACCTTTTTATCAGACATTACTTTATTCATTCATTATCGCTCCCTTCTTAATTATTGTTCCTATTTCATGATAACGAAAGGGCATATCAAAATAGGATATGCCCCTCCTCTTTCGAAATCTTAACCTTTAACCTTTAGTCTTCTTCCTGTAATGCTTCTTCATGTTGTCTTGCGAAGTCTTCTGGTGTCACTTCATTTCCGAATAATGCCTGGATTAAGTCTAAATGTCTTTCTGCCACGTTCGCACTCATCTGAACATCTGCGAAAAGAGTGATGTTAGTAGCATTGTTCAATTCATCAAGTACTTCAATGAACAAGTCAGGCAGATCCACTTCACTTGTATCCACTTGAGTTCCAGGGATGATTCCTGCCTCTTCTACAGACTGCTCTCCCCAACGCTCGATAAAGTATCTCACAAATTCTTTTGCTTCTTCTTTCACATCTGAGTTTTCGGCAACGAATAGTCCGACTCCAGGACCACCAACCCAGCTATCCATATCCCCTTGTCCGCCTTCCACGTTCGGGAATCGGAAAAAGCTGATACTATCTCTAAACTCTTGTGGTACCTCTTCATTCGTTGTGAAGTTCGGTAAATCCCACGAACCAATTAAATACATGGCTGCATTTCCGTTCATAAACTCTGATTTTGCCTCTTGGTCAGATAATCCGTTAAACCCACGGATGAAGGCATTACGGTCTACTAAATTTTGAATTTCTTCTGCAGCAGAGATTAAACTTTGATCCTCAAACGTTCCGCTTCGGTCAATAGCAGAGTTTAACGCTGTATCTCCACCGAATCGGTCAGCAAGGTACATATACCATAACGAACCAGTCCAACGATCTCTATTTCCTAGTGCAATCGGTGTCTCACCATTTTCCACTAATGTATCTACGATGTGTAGGAAGTCCTCATATGTCTGTGGCTCTTCTAAACCGTACTGATCAAAAATAGCTTGATTGTAGAAAACAGGTGCAATGTTTAACTCTACTGGGAGGGCATAAGTTGTTCCATCCACTTCATACGCTTCCCTTGTACCTGCAACAAAGGAATCTCTGAATTCGTCGTCAATAACGTCTTCCAGTGATGCAAAACGCTCTCCTCTCACGTACGGCTCCATAAATCCGGCAGCCCATGTCATACCCACATCTGGCAATTGATTAGAGGAAGAGATAACTTGCAATTGATTACTGTATTGTTCATTTTCCAGTGTTTCCACCTCAACGGTTACATGTGGATGCATATCTTCAAATTCCGCAATTATACCATTCACAATCCGATTATGATCTGGAGAACTTCCAGATGGCCATAAGTGCATGAAATCAATTGTAACATCATCTTGTCCACCGGCGCCTTCGTTGTTACCGTTTCCACTTGAGTCATCACCAGAACAACCGGCAATAACAAGGACAGACGCCACTGTCATTAAAATAGTCGTAAACGCTTTCCGAAACATTTGTATTCCCCCTGTTGAAGTATTTATCTCGATTAATACGCTTACAAGTATAACAATGAAAACGCTGTACCATAAGGTAACAGCGTTTAGGGAAAAGTGCATTATTTTTAGATTAGCCGATTTGATTCATCCCCTTTTCTTCTTTTCGGAATTGATTAGGGGTTTTTCCTACAGTCTCTTTAAAAAGTCTCATAAAATACTTGGGTGTTTGATAACCTACCGCTTCGGAAATGTTATTAATTGTTAGATTCGTAGTTAGAAGGAGCGTTTTGGCTTTCTGCATTCTGCTTCTTGTCACATACTCGCTAAAATTCATATTTGCCTGCTCCTTAAACAGCGCACTCAAATAACTGGGATTTAAATGAACATGCTCCGCAACGTCCCCCAAGCTTAATGGGTGTTGTAAATTTTCATCCACAAAACGCATTGCGTCGGAAATAGGTGATTCTTCCTTCCGTTCAACCCCTATGAAAGAAACAAGATCCTCATCAATGGCTTTCTCCATCAAATGTGCCCTTCCCCTCTGTTCCTCTTCTTCCAATGCACTCTCCACAGCTCCCATTAATTTTGCTTTGGATATTGGTTTTAATAAGTAGTCCACTACTCCTAACCTGATCGCTTCCTGTGCATACTCAAATTCCGAATGGGCTGACATAATGATCACAACCGGCTTAATTTCCTGAAGATTTTGGAGAGTTTCCAGCATACGTAATCCTGTCATTTCCGGCATACGAATATCAGTAATAATTAAATTTACTTTTGATTTTTGAAAAACTTTTATGGCCTCTGCACCACTTGAAACCGTGATCAACTCTATTTTTCCATTACTCCAGGTATCCAGTACTTTCTTAATTCCTAGCCTTGTTCTCGGTTCATCATCAACGATCAAAACCGTTTTCTCATACATTATACCTCGTCTCCCCTTCCATTAACGGGAATAGTAAATCGGATCGACGTCCCTTTCCCCACTTCACTTTCGATTGTAATGCCACTGCAATTCATACCTTTATAGAAAAGTTGTAATCGTTGATTTACATTGACGAGAGCCAGTCCGTGTCGTTTAGAATAGGAAGTCCGTTCATTATCGAGAGTTTCTTCCACAGAACGAATCGTCTCCGGATTCATCCCTGCCCCATCGTCTTTCACTTCTATGAGCAGCTGTGTTCCATTTTGATGGAGTGTCACATTGATTTCCACCATTCCGGGACCGTTCTTATTGCCAATCCCGTGTAGAATCGCATTTTCCACTAATGGCTGAATGGTGAGACGTGGGATTTGTACTTGTTTATACGATGACAAGACATTCATTTTCCAAGTCAACCGATCTTCGAATCTCAATTGCATAATTCTCATATACCGTTCCACATGCTCTAACTCTTCTTTTAGGGGCACCCAATCCTCTTTTTTACCATCATCACTAATGGTATAGCGAAACAGATCGGCCATGTCCAATACATATTCGGACAGCTCTTCCTCCCCGTTTTCTTCCAAGGACCAGTATAGTGCTTCCAGTGTGTTAAAAAGAAAATGTGGATTGATTTGTGCCTGTAGTGCTTTCAATTCCGCCTTACTTCGAATTAATTCTTTTTCATAAACAACTTGAATCAAATGGTTCATCGCTTCTACCAGTTGATTATATGTTTCATTTAATTCATTTATCTCCTTGGTGGATGTCATTGACGGACTAGCCTTCAGTGCACCAAGTTTTCCTGCCCGCATCGTCTCTGTTAACTTGAGAATTGGTTTTGTTATGATTGTTGATAGGGGAAATGAAAGGAAAAAGAAGACGAAACCACCAACAATCCCTGAAATGATGAGCGATGTTCGAAGAAGGGAGACATCCTCCGTCACTTTACTTATTGGTGTTAGAATCATTGTTTTCCAATCCGTAATCTCCGAAGTGTGTGATACTAACATATACTCTTCGTTGTCAATTGTAATTTGGGGTTCCGAGGTCTGTTTTAAAAGGGTGTCCATTTCTCCATTAAAATTAGATGCGATGGGGGTAGATTCTTTATCCACCACAATCATATACTCCCCATCTTGATTTGGTTCGTCCACCTGAAAGTACTTCCCCTTTGTTCTTGCAACAAGAAAGCCACCAGGGGCAAACCAACTGTCCACTAAAGTAACTTGGCGAACAGAAAGATAGTAATCTGGATCCCATGGATCTTCCCCAATGAAAACCATCCTCCCATTTTCCTCCTCAGCCTTTTCAATCCAACTTCTATCCATGACACTGTATAAATTCCCTTCATTTAAAGGTAATATCCGTGTCCCATCATTTAAATAAAGCTCTAGAGAGTCGATTCCATCCGTGTAAGCCAAGTAAGAATCCACCACTTGTACTAAAGATTGACGCTCACTGAAAGTTGTTGGATTCCCTTCCACTTCTTTTAGCAGGAGTTCCTGTAAGTTTGAGTTATTAACTACTTGCACCGTCATCTGGTCTATTTGTTCCGAAAGGGCATCCATTCTTCCACTTGCCTGGATGGTTGTTTGCTGAATCTGCCTTTCTGCATTCGTTTTTAGTACTCCTGAAACCACGTGGAAGGTAATGAAGTTTGCTAAAACTAATACAAAGACCATTACGATAATAAAAACTAGTAATATTTGATTTCGTAACGTATTCCATTTTTTCATAAAAGTGAGCACTTAGTGATCAGCCTTTCCATGTTGATTGGTCTGGCGGAGTAACGGATGTTTCCATGCGTTTTAGAGATAAGATGTTAATATTTATACAACTAAGCCAATAATATATACAAAGATAAATTTTATTATACCATGAGTAAAGTTTGGAGTCGTGGATGAAGGATTTCCAAATAAATGGAGAGCTGATTCACCTCTCTATCCGTACTTAATAACTATTACTCATGTAAAATGGTGTATATATGCAAAAAAAGCCTCCCATGGGAGACTTTTTAAGCGTGAAACCTACTAAGATTTCACTAATTATATTAAAATGGGGGGAATTTAATAATTAGTATCCCCCACTTTCCATTTTTTATACATGGAAGGAAAAAATAGTTCCCTTTTTTCAAGTCCTAAAGAATTCCGCACGACAACCTCCACTCCGCTACGGTGCATCATCCGCATTCTATGGTGAAAATTGTCAAATAGTCAAAGGTCCTTAAATCATCCAGTATTTACAAGTCCTGCTGCAACCCCGCTGATCGTCAACAACACTTCTGTTAAGAGTTCCTCCGACTCCTCTCCAGATTCCCTCATTTTTTGAATCAAGTCTACTTGGAGGAAATTCAATGGGTCCACATACGGATTTCTTCGGTGCACCGTTTCTTGGATATTCGGAGTATGATCCAGTAATTCATTGTTTCCAGAGATCTTTAAGAGTATGTCACGCGTACGGTTATATTCTTCCGATATATCACCAAAAATCCGCTCTGCCATTTTTTTATCTTCTACTAAATTCATATATTCCTTTGCCGTGGAAAGATCGGCTTTCATTAAAGCTAATTGGAGATTATTCACAGTTACTTGGAAGAACGACCATTTCTGATACATCTCCTGTAGTAAATGTAAATTTTCTTCTTTTTTCTCGGCAAAAGCACTTATTCCCGTACCGGAAGCATACCAAGCTGGAATCATTTGTCTGCACTGTGTCCAAGCAAAAACCCATGGGATCGCACGAAGATCCTCAAACCGTTCGCTCCCTTTTCGGCTCATTGGCCGTGATCCGATATTTAATGCCGCTAACTCCTGCAGTGGAGTCGTCTGTTTAAAATAGGTTAGAAAATCCTTGTCTCCAAAAACGAGTGACTGGTATTTTTGTAAAGCACCTCCTGAAATTTCTTCCATGGCGTCTTCCCAGACTTTCGGAAGCGTTTGACCCTTCCCTTCCCGTTTATATGCCAAGGCAGACGCTTCAAGGAGTGCCGATGCTGCCTGCTCTAAGTTACGATATGCAATATCACAGAGTAAATACCTAGAAGACAACACTTCCCCTTGCTCCGTAATTTTAATTCCATCCCCTAATGTTTCTGGCGGTTGAGAAAGAATACTCCTGTTTAATGGTCCGCCACCACGTCCAAGGGAGCCGCCACGTCCGTGGAAAAATTTAAGTCGGATATCATAACCACTGGCCATTTTATGAATTTCCTGCTGTGCTTTATAAAGCTTCCAATTAGCGGTTAATGTTCCACCGTCTTTACTTCCATCGGAATAGCCAAGCATGATTTCTTGATGGTCTCCCCGTTCCCGGAGATGGTTACGATAGACATCCATTTCAAACAATGTTTTCATAATTTCCGGTCCTGCAACGAGGTCATCCACTGTTTCCAATAATGGGGCCACATGAAGTCCGCTTTCTACTTTACCGTCTGCATGAAGTCGGTAAATTCCCGCTTCTTTTGCGAGAACAAGCACTTCCAGTAAGTCGCTCGGGGATTGTGTCATACTGACGAGATACACTTCAATCGAACGAGTTCCGAACTCTTCATGTGCTTTTTTAATCATTTGAAAAACTTGGAATGTCTCCTGTGTCTCTTTCGAATAATCTTCCTCCAGAAGCATCAATGGTCTAGGATCCGCAAGAACGTCTTGTAAGACTTTCACTTTTTCCTCTTCTCGTAGGGAAGCGTAATCTTCTGTAATATCAACAACTTTTAAAATCTCGGAAACTGCCCCTTCATGCTCTCCGCTATGATTTCGGATGTCCAGAGTTGCCAGATGGAAACCGAACAGTTCCACTTGTCGGATAAGTTTTCGAATTGTTTTCAACTTGTTGTAGGATGGTTGATGATTTTCCGCCGTCTCCTTAATCAGCTTAAGATCTTGAAGTAGCTCTTCTGCCTGTTTATAGCCTTTTTCAGATATCCCCACTTCTCTAAGACGTTTTAACATAACTGCAAATTTTCTACGGTATATTTCTGTTTGAACTGGCCATCCTTCTCCAGAATTTAAATATTTCTTCTCATCTTGTTCAACTGACGCAACCAATTCTTCACTGAATGGAATTCGGGAAGTGGACTGACTGAAACGCTTCATTAATTCCACAAGGGACTCATCATATTTTTGAAGTACCAATTTCTGTTGAAGCTTTAATGTTTCCCACGTTACCTCTGGGGTGACGTTTGGGTTTCCGTCCCTGTCCCCACCTATCCATGATCCGAAATGGAGGAAATTAGGAACATCCCAGTTATTATCAGGATAAAAAGAAGCTAATTGTTCTTCCATTTCATGATGAATATCTGGTAAAACATCAAAGAGAGTTTGGTCAAAATAGTAAAGTCCATTCTTTACTTCGTCCATAACCGTTGGCTTTCGATAACGTAGTTCGTCTGTTTGCCATAAAACAGTTACTTCATTAAATAAGCTTTCCTCCAGATTCTTTCTTTCCTTTTTTGTGAGCATAGGATCATCAAACTTTTGAAGAATAGTGGAAATACGCTTTTGTACCTCTAGTACAGTTCGTTTTGTTGCTTCCGTAGGGTGTGCCGTAATAATCAATTCAATGGATAAATCATTTAAGATGCTCTGAATGGTTTTTTCCGAAAACTTCTTGTCCTTTACAAAAGAAACGGCACTTTCGATGGAAACTGGTTGTACAACTGTATCATCTTGTAATTGGTACTGACGACGTCTCCTGATCCGGTGATTTTGCTCCGCAATATTAACGAGATGAAAATAAATGGAGAATGCCCGAATCACGTGTTGTCTTGTGGGAGATTCTAAACTTCGAATCTTTTCTTTTAATTTCAAGTAAGATTCTTCTTTATAGTTTTTCCGCAGATCTTTCGTCATTTCACGAATTTCTTCTACTTGATTAAATAGAGAGATACCTCCGTGGTGAACCAAAATCTCTCCTAAAATATTTCCTAGCTTTTTGACATCGTTCCTTAGTAGAGAAGTATTATCTGTTGTTTGAATCATAAAAGAAATATCCTCCTTTTGGGGGTAACTGACCCTTGCCGCGTTAAGAGAACGCACCATGGGTCAACTACTCGTCCATGTTAGATTATTTGCTAAGAACTTATTCCTTTAAACTTATACAAAAAAGCAATTCATGTCTACTAACACGAATTGCCAATGGAAGAATGCTTTGGGAAAAAGTCAGTATAATTGAATTCCCTGCGTTCCTTTAACCATCATTTTCTAGAATAAACGAAAATAAAATGATGTCAGCACTAGTTAGTATTTATATATCTTAACAAAAAATGAAGAAAATGACCATTTAATTTCAGAAAATTCCGTTTCTGACGACAGGTGACAGGCACTTGTCGAATTCGACAAGTGCCTGTCACCTGTCGCCTCTTAAAAGAGTTTGTTTAGGAAATCTTCGAGGGTGTTTGCCACAGGGAAAATACTATCCAGTTCATGGTTCCAAAATACAATTTGCCCTGTCTCTTTATGGAAACAGAAATAGTTCCCTACGGAGTCATTTGCAAATGGAACATAGTCTTTTGTGAGGGTTTCTGATAGCCGTTTTGATACTTGAACGAGATTATCATGATAGTTTCTTCCAATTGGAAGAAATGTCTTTACGACGATTTTCCTACTTATTTCACCATTGGAAACACGTATACAATTTGGTAATGGGCGTGCCCCGTTGTGGAATAACATTAACTCTTTGTAGGCTGGAGGTAAGTCCATGTGAAAAAATCGTTCCACCTCCGAGAGAATAGAGGAATCGATTTCTCCCTTTGAAAAACGCCACTGTATTTTTCCCATCGTATCTTTCGCCTCCTTCGTTTCTCGTGGCACTCTTGATCCTTTCACCTATCGCATATCAGTTCCGCCACCCCAAAGTTGTCGGCCTCCTGTATGTGCGGATAAGTCGTGGGGTTCCGTTTCCACTAACTGCAGTTTCCCCGGGTCTTGGTGATGATGCCAAGTGTAACCATCGGGAGTTTCTCCAGCAAGAATTTGTTCCATTTGGATGTGGTCGAATTGTTCCGCTAGGTCCGGGGTCGTCTCAAGTTCTTCCAGTAGTTGTGTATTCCCGATCTGTATATGAACGTAATCACTTGTTTCATAGAGTTCCGGGTCCAGTGTCGCTGTAAATGGAGATACGTCGTCAAAAATGGGGAAAACTCCTTCTATTATCATTCCATTTGGCAGTTCCACTTGGGACGTTTCATAGGGAATCCTGCTGACAGCATGGTACTCTCCTGCCAGATCTGCATTGATCGTCTGGATTTGACCATCAGTAAGTCCAGTGTCATCTGGATCAAAGATATTATCAAGGTTATTTGATGCTTCCACGTGGTCCATTCCATCGGGTACATCGATAATCCAAAACAGAAAGCCGCCGATGATAAGTGGCTTGCCGATGCCTTTCAGTCCTTCTGTCAGTTGAGGTTTGTTTTGGCGAACGGCTCCAATGGCGATGTTTCCGATATTTTTGGATGCGTTCAGAAGGCCTAGTCCCAGTCCTTTTGTCGTTTTCCAGGTTGTATCTCCAATTTCCGCTGCTCCTGATTTAATCGTCTGTTTATTCCCTCTCTTCATCCCAACTCCCATCGTCCAAATTCCCTGACTAATTGAGGATGTGGTGTTAAAAAGAAATCGGGTGAGCCCCTCGCTGTAGTCTCCCAATTCAAGAATATATTCGATTCTCGTCAGTCTGCCAGTAAGATAAAATGGCATTTTTATCAATTTCCCACTGGCAACTCCCAAGTTTTCACCTGTTCGTTTCAGGTATGGTTTTTGCTCATTTATGGTCATTGGCGGTCCTCTTTTCGGGGTATTCACGTTTGGGTTACTAGATATGTATCGTCTATGCTATTTAGCCTATATTACAATAATACTAGAAATGAAATGAAAAAACATTACCTCTCATTGATGGCCATATTGTTGAATGGAGAGGTAATGGGCGGTGGAGGTCCTACTGATGAAGTGAAGGGGGGCTTTTTTAGTAACAGAAATGGAGGTTTTAACTCTATGTTATCGTCTTCCCATGACATAGAGAGTCTTTTCTTTACTCGTCTTATTCGACCTATGGCTAAGGCGGAATAGGAAATCACTTCGTATACTGATTTTTTGCTTTAAGGGATTGAATTGTTTTTTGAAGTCCTTCCTCTAAAGTAACTTTTGGTTCCCATCCTAGAAGATTTTTCGCTTTATTTAGGTTAGGGGATTGAAAACTTACGGATTCCTTTTTATCCGTATCAAAAATAATTTGGCTATCCGATCCCACCGTTTTTTTCACCAGCTTAGCAACTTCTAAAATCGTATACTTCTCATCACTTCCGATCTCCAATATATCGCCGCTTGCCTGATCATGCTTCATCGTTAATACCATTGCCTCAATGACGTCATCGATATAACAAAACGTCTCCGTTTGAGACCCATCTCCAAAAATAGTAATATTCTTTCCCGCGGCAGCTTGAGTGATAAATTTCGCAATTACTCTGCTGTCATTCTCCAAAAAACCTGGGGAGTATGTGTTCCATAAACGAATGATCTTGCAGTCCACACCATATCTTTTCATATATTCATAACAGTAAATTTCCCCAAGACGTGCCGCTTCTCCATTTGATTCGTTTGGCTGAGAAATATCATTCTGAAAGCTTTCAAGTGACGTCGAACTTTGGCTCATTTCTGCTTTTGGATTACTGACAAAAAGTAATTTCGCATCATTTCGATAGGCTAATTTCAATACATTTTGCGTTCCAGTGGTATATGCTGCTACAGCTGCGAAAGGATTTTCTTGGAAAAACGAAGTGGCTCTAGGTGTTGCAAGGTGATAGATTTCTGTCACGTTCAAAAATAAGGAGTTAATAAACACTCCCCTTTCCGTCACATCCCCTTCTACAAGTTCAAAGTGGGGATATTCCCGTTTTAGTTTATTCATAAACTCTCTCTGACCTGTACAGAAATTATCAATTCCAATAACGTCTATCCCTCTCCTTAGAAGTTCTTCCGCTAAATAGGAACCTATGACACCAGCAACACCGGTTATTAACGTTTTTCCCATCACACTATCCCCTTTAAAAAATAAGTTTCGTAACAAGAATTGGATCTTTCCGTTGTTTTTCAATCTAGTACTGACATGTTTTTTTTCAAAATTTGTATCGTATCAATCTAATAAAGTGATAAAGACGAATTTCATTTATATTTCGATACAGAGATGTAGTTTTTGTCATATGATCGTAAAATTCGATAAAACACTTTTCTGAGTCTTATGTTGTACTTTATAACGAACACCATTTGTTCTATATTATCTGATATTGAATATGTTGTAAAGGGATATTTCGTAGAAAATAGATCAAACTTCTTTATTATTACTAGTGTCACATGGGAGATAACTGCATTTCTACGGGGTTTGGCAGGGGGAATCTTAATGGTTAACTTCTGTAATTCCAATGTTCTTTAATAAGAATAAATTAAAACGGGAGGTGACAGGCACTTGTCGAATTCGA
>NZ_JAHQCS010000173.1:26963-29301 GCF_019042215.1 Evansella tamaricis
CACCTCCCGTTTTACGAGACTTTATACCCAATCTGTGTTACTATATTGCGTAGTAATGATATGATGGAGGAATTTGGAATGAAAAAATGGCGGCCAGATGATCCTTGCCCTTGCAGAAGTGGAGAAATACACAAAAATTGTTGTTATAACAATAATGTTATCGCCTTCCCAACCCATCTTATTTATAACGAAATTATAGAAACACAAGAAAAAATACTAGATTTTGCCTACAGTACATTTAATGATGAGTTGTTTCAATTTAATAAGGATGAGTTACATACGTTATCAGATGATGATGAAATAAATGAACTCATCGTTTTTTTTACGACAGTTTGGTCTATCTTTCACGTTCCATTTGAGGATTCCAATCTGACCATTTTCCAAGAGTTTATTAAGAACAAGTCCAAAACCTTTAAACGTTCGAAAACACTAGAAAACATTTTAAAGTGGACTGATTTTCAACCAGTTTTAGGTCAGGTTAAACAAACGAATAACACACATGTGGAACTACAATGCGTATTTACAGATAAATCGTACTATATTCCAATTGACCCGGGAAATGTTCCCGAAGTAAAGAATTTATTACTCTTTTTTTCCATTGAAATTCTTGGAAAACAAGATAAATTCTTATCTTATTTAATTTTCCCAGAAGAGCAATACGAAGCGATCATGAACGGTGTCTATGATTCAGTAAATTCCATTCAATTAGAAGAGGATGTAAATTATACAGCATTAGATTATATACAGCATGATTTTCCTGATTTTTTAATTAAGTTATTTGTGGATATACTGGAAACAGCTGAGACACCGGAAGAATTTAAGTGGCGCAATCCTAATCACGAAACGGTTTCCAACGAACTAACGGATGCCATGGAAGGGAAATACCATGAGGATTTGATTGGAATCGCCAATGCCCTCTGGTATATTTATTGTGAAAAATACAGTCCGATCGTTCGAAGCTCAAGTATTTTTGCAGCAACGCTGGAGTATATTATATCAACATTAGTCCACTTCCCTACTAAGTATACACAAAAGGATGTTGCAGAAAAGTACGGCATTAAAACAAATGCACTAGTAAACAAATACCATGAAATGTATAGTGTACTTGAAGATGAAATTAGTGCCATCACGGATCTCATTGAAAAAGACTTACTACAATAAAATATTTAAACGAGGATCCACAAAGGATCCTCGTTTTTATTAAAAGATAATAGAGCATAAGTTATTTAGCTTATGTATAGTTCCAGAATCCAGCTCCGAGCGTTTATTTCAGTGGCAGCACGGCTGAATGGCACTTCGGACATTACCATACGCAATTGCACTATTCTAAAGTTGTTCACACGATTACTTCTTCTATAGGAAGTGGCTTACAAAGCCCAAATCCTTGTCCATAAAGGACATCCAGTTGTTTTGCCACTTCCCAATCCAGTTTTCTTTCTATTCCCTCTAATATAATAGTACACTGGAACTCTTGTCCATACTTGACAAAAGAATTCACTACACTTTGTTTCTTCGCCGAGCGAGAAAGATCACTTGCTAAATAGCGGTCTAGTTTCAGAAAATCAGGCTCCAGTTCTATGATCGATTTTATATTGGAAAACCCTTTGCCAACATCATCGATGGCAAGACCTATTCCCAACTCTTTCAAACTCGTTATCTTTCTTTTCAGCATTTCAAATTCCTCTTTAATTTCACCTTCGGATATTTCAAGTATAATTTGTTGACTCTTCACCACCGTATTAGAAATAACCGCTGTGAGAAATGGTATAAATTTTGGGTGGAGAATAGTTGATGGATATACATTTAAAAACAAATATCCGCGGTTCGTTTCAGATCCTGCTTCTAAGTAAGACAAAATAGCTTTGTGGATCGACTTCATATCCAACTCATGAAGCTGCTTTAATTTTCTTGCTTCTTTAAACATAGTTTCTGGATTGGGATAGTTGCTTGATCTCAGTAAAGCTTCCACTCCGAACATTTTATCATCAGTGAGACAATAAATTGGCTGAAAAAAATGATGGAACATCGTTTTGACAATATTACTCTCATGTTGCACAAAATCCCCCCCTTACTTAAAACTTCCCCAAGTTTTAGTTAGAAATGAAAGCATATTAACATTTAACATTTTTGTCACTAAACACAATAAGAAAAGCGCAAGCGCCTATGAACACGAGCGTAGGGCAGTGCCTCTTCCTCTACTAGCATCGCACTGAAGTTTATCCGTCGAGGCAACTCGAAGCATACTCGTGAAGTAAACGCTCGTTGGACAGCGAATTCGAAGAAGTAGCTAGAAGTCCGATCTTTGACTTCGGTTGTCACTTCCGAAGTGCCCCGTAGC
>NZ_JAHQCS010000174.1 GCF_019042215.1 Evansella tamaricis
TCTCCCCTGAACTCGCTTTTCCCGCAGGAGTGTCGTAAATTTCGCTAAAAATCATCCTATTAAAAAATCAACATTAGCCTTTAACATAGCCTTTTGGAAAAAAAATAAGAAAAGCGCAAGCGCCTATGAACACGAGCGTAGGGCAGTGCCTTTCCCCTAAAAACACCACTCATGTACTACCTCTGATTAAACGCTAATCGATTTGACTAGAGACATAAATAAAACTTATATTGATCTTACAATAAATGGGTTTTAAATGTTTGATAAATATAGCATAGTTATTTAAAATAATAAATACATTCTCCTGCATCTATCAAAACATCGCATTTTTCGATATGGAGTTCGACAATAAGCCTACGAATCTTTTGTACAAGTTGGTTTTTTCACTATAAAAAGAGTTGCTGATTCCGTTTCAGCAACTCCAGAAAAATTATATCCCTAGAACTTTTCACACTGGTAATAAGTCTGATTCCAACCATTTGGTCTTTACCTTACTAGTTAAAACGAAAGGTTTTAAGATTTAAACACAAAGTAAATACAATTCATTACTCATTCAGAGAATCTCAATCTTTAAAACGAAATAGATCACTATAGATAATTTTATCGGAGTAGTACAATTCCCATTCCCCACGATCTATTGCAGGTACACAATATTCCATGGAGATTTTTTCCCCGGTATCCGCCTCTAAACAGTCTCCATTGTAATAAATAACATCATCTGTAACAACAGTTCCATTACGGAGTACAGCGAAATCATCCTTCTCTTCTGAAAATAAATCACTTCCAAACATTATTTTATCTCCTTCTGGGATTCCCAGTAGATTTAATAATGTTGGCATAACATCCACTTGCCCAGATACCGTATCTAGTGTCTCCCCTTCTATACCCGGGATATGAACAATAAGAGGGACACGGTTTAACTTTACTTCTTCCACTGGAGTAATTTCCTTATCCAGAAATTTCTCTAAGGAAGGATAATGGCTATTAGCAATTCCGTAATGGTCTCCATACATGACGATCATGGTGTTTTCATAAAGGCCTTGCTCTTTTAAGTTCTCCACCAACACTTTCATAGCCTCGTCAGTATATCTCACCGTTTGAAAATATTGATTAACTATTTCACTTTCTGAATCAAATGGTTCGATGAAGTAATTCTCCTCATTTAATTCATATGGAAAATGATTGGTAAGAGTTAGGAAAGTACCATAAAAGGGTTCTGGAAGATCCAACACATAATTCATCGATTGTTCAATCCACTCAATATCTTTCATTCCCCAACCAACACTATTTTCTTCCGTAATTTCATAGTCTTCTAATTCAAAGTAACGATCATAACCTAGATTTTCATACATGACATCCCGATTATAAAATGTACCATCATTGGCATGGAAGGATGCATTATAATATCCGTACTCTTTCAAAGTCTCTGGTAAAGCTTCAAACTGATTACTAGAATGGGTATGAAATACCGCACCCCTTCCCAATGGATAGAGGGAATTGTTTATGAGAAACTCCGCATCGGAAGTCTTGCCCTGCCCTGTTTGGTAATAAAAGTTCTCAAAATAAAAGCTATCATCTATTAACTCATTTAAAAATGGAGTAATCTCTTCTCCATTCAACGTTTCTCCAATGACGAAGCTTTCAACAGATTCCAATGATACGACGACAACATTCATATCCTTTGCTATTCCAATTAAATCTTTATTCGGCTCCGCTCGAAACTGCTCTAAATGTTTTATGATTGTACTCCAATCATCGTGATCTGCAAACACTCTTTGAGCATTCGTCTGTGTGTGTACAAAAGCATCATAAACGTAAAAATTATATAATCCCATAGATTGAACTAGATGGTCTCGATTAAAAGAGTGAGTTCTTGATTCTGGATGATTGAATTGAGGTAGGGCTCCTAAGGTTAAGACAATGACTCCTATAACAGCAAATTTTTTCCTCGTTTTCCGGAGTGATGATTGCGTTATCGTTAAACTGGAAGGAGTTTTTATCATAAGATAACCAATAACTAAAACGGCCATGAAGTAGAAAATATCGTACCACTGAATTAACGCAAAAATACTAGTGCTTAAATCTCCCATATTGGCACTCATGACAAGCATTGGAAGAGTAATAATGTCACTGAATTCTCGAAAATAAACAGAGTTGGCATAAAGCACCACTGTTAACAATAGACTGATAACAAAATAATACTTCGGTTGTATCTTTGTGTTAAGCAAAATACCTACGCTAAACAAAACAATCAAAAATGCCAGCGGATTCAAGGCAAATATAACAACGTCAATATATTTATTCATCTGAATGTTGAATGTTAGTAAAGAGACAGTAAAGGTCTTCCCCCATAAGAGAAGAAGACAGAATAACATAAATTTATGACTTAGAATAAAGTCTTTCATCACTAGCCTTCCTTTCAAGATTTATTAATCCATAGTTCCTGTAGTTTAATAGACGTATGAGCGGAAATAAAAGTTTCAAAGGGTACAAGTATTATAGTCTTAAAACCCTCATGCAACCACTAATCCGCATTAAGCAGAATATTCGGTTATTCTATACTTTATGCTTACCGTATGAAAAGGAATGGTTGCCTGTTCCTTCGGGGCTCGAAGTTTCAAATTCAATTAGAAACTGTTACAATAATACCGATACAAATGGAATACATACCGACAGAAAAGGGAGATGAATATGGGACAATTTCAAGAAAAGCTGGAAAAGTATGCAGAACTAGCTGTCAAAATTGGTGTAAACGTACAGGAAGGGCAAACACTAGTCATTAACGCACCAATATCTTCTGTAGATTTTGTACGATTAATTGCAACGAAGGCATATGATGTTGGGGCAAAAAATGTTCATGTGGAGTGGAATGACGATGATCTAACTCGTTTGAAATATGACCGTGCTCCACTAGATGCCTTTAAGGAATTTCCTGTTTGGAAAGCAAGAGGTTTTGAAGAACTGGCCGAAAACGGAGCGGCGTTTATGTCCATTAAGTCCACTGATCCTGAATTATTAAAGGGAGTAGATGGTGATAAAATTGCTACCGCAAATAAAGCAGCAGGTAAGGCCATGGATAAATATCGCGAATACATACAAACGGATAAAGTAAGCTGGCTTGTCATTTCTGCCCCTTCTAAATCATGGGCAGCGAAAGTTTTCCCAAATGCCGCTGAGGACGAGCAAGAAGAAAAACTCTGGGAAGCGATGTTTGAAGCTGTACGTGTCAATAAACCAGATCCCGTTGCTGCATGGAAAGAGCATGATGAAAATTTACAAAATAAATCGAAGTTTTTAAATGAAAAGAAATACAAAAAACTTCATTATCGTGCACCTGGCACCGATTTGACCATTGAATTACCTGATGGGCATATTTGGGTTGGAGGTGGAGGTCCAAACCAGGACGGTGTTCATTTTGTGGCAAATATGCCAACGGAAGAAGTATTCACTGCCGCAAAAAAGGATGGCGTAAACGGAACAGTATCCAATACGAAACCTTTAAACTATGGAGGAAATACGATCGACGGGTTCACATTAACGTTTAAAAATGGTAAAGTAGTTGACTTTAAAGCAGAAGTTGGGGAAGAAACGTTAAAACATCTCCTCGACACAGATGAAGGTGCACGTTATATTGGTGAAGTTGCCTTAGTACCTCATAGCTCACCTATTTCTCAATCTGGAATTCTTTTCTACAACACACTTTATGATGAGAATGCCTCAAACCACCTTGCATTAGGTAGTGCTTACCCGACTAACCTCAAAGGGGGGGCAACGATGTCGAAGGAAGAACTGGAATCAAACGGAATTAATACAAGTATTACACATGTTGATTTTATGATGGGTTCTGGAGAAATGGACATTGACGGTATTAAAGAGGATGGCTCTGTAGAGGCTGTCTTCCGAAAAGGGGAATGGGCCATTTAGTTTTACTGATATATTCTCCATATATATTTATAAAGGAGATAATCTTAAAGGGAATGTAACCTAGTGATTACTTAGAAAATAGTTGAGGCTGTCCCACTTGATTGATTAATGGGGCGGTCTTTTTTTAGGACTAGTGATGATTTTTGAAATTAAAGTTGATTAAAGCAAAAGGTACTTTCTGTCTCTTCCTCTACTAACGTATGCTTCGAAGTATATCTGTCGAGACAATTCGTTGCCGTCTTGGAGAAGTAACCTCTTGCCTGTGGGAAAAGCAAACCAGGAGACACCGAAGGGTGCACTTTCAGTTAGGTGCAGCGACGTTGCCCGGAGCACTCTTTATTTGCGACGAGTAATCGCAGGAGCACTCTTTATTTGCGACGAGTAATCGCAGGACAGCTAGAGGAAAGTTCTCGTTTAAGTACTTCTATTATTTATCTCACACTCATTAAAATCGTGTTTTCTATATTTTTTCTATTTTTATAAATCCATAGGAACATTTCCTTATTAATTTCATAAATTTCTTTATTATTGACAAAATAGGACATAAAAATAGTTTGGATACACAGCATTACATACCATATAGATTTAATTTCACTAAATGATAAAGGGTTATATAGATTATATCCAATTACTAAATCACCAACGAATTTTATCCAATTTCCCCTCAAACTCTCCTTTGAGAAAACTTCACTTAACACACTGGTTGAACAATAACAAAGATCAAATAGATTAACATTTATCTCAGCAATATCGAAATCGATTACACCACTTAATGAGCCATCTTTAAAAACTATATTATGAATGTGGCTATCCCTATGTATTAGCTGTTTTTGCAAAGATTCAACTACTTTTTTAATGTCATCTTCTAGCTGTTGATATACCTTTAAGAGCTTTTTAGAACAATCGACTTTTACAATTTCGTTTATTGCATAGCCGTAAACCATATGGTATAAGTCTTTCTGTTGAAACTCATTAGCAAGGTTTATAGAGACCATTGCTTTATTTAAAGTAGCAATAGTTTCACCCAGAAGTTTAGGTATCATAGAGTTTTGCAGAGTTTCCGTAGCACTAAAGGTTTCACCATTAATATAATTGTATATACAGTAGTTGGCGTTTTGATAATTAACAATTAAATCACCAAACTTATTGTACAATGGAAATTGAGTTGGAAATTTATTGTTTTCAAGATGTTTTAGCAATTTTAATTCGCTTTCAAACTGTTCCAGGCTTCCCTTCTTCTTCAAAATAAATTTTTGATCAAAAGAAGAAATAATTAGAATTGCCCGTTCCGAAAGTGCTTTAAAATCCTTAACATTAATTTCCCAATTCAAAGAAATATTTCTAATATCTAAAAGCTCCATTATTGTTCCTCCAACTCTACTATAGATCATGTTATATATTCTGTTTTATCTACCTAACATCCTCCAAATTATAACAATAAAACAATGATGTAACACCTTAAATCACATGTGACCTTAGGTGTGAAACCTTGCTTGTCAATGGCTTGTTTACACCTCATAAATAAACCCGATAAATCTATTAACTAGTTGTATTATTTTTTTACTTTTAGAAAAAATTTGTTTCTTATTTTTCAGAAAATTAATATAATATGATCATCAACTATAAAAGGGGGTAATCATATTGTTAGAAAGTATTCAAAATGTCGTAGATTTAATCAATGATATTGTTTGGGGTCCGCCAATGCTTATTCTGATTGTGGGTACTGGGGTTTTCTTAACGCTTCGTCTTGCATTTCTACAATTCCGTACTTTACCTTACGCGTTAAAACTTGCCTTTAGCCCATCAAAACAGGACAAGAAATCTCTTGGGGATATCTCCCATTATCAGGCTTTGACAACTGCACTTGCTGCCACCATAGGAACGGGTAACATTGCCGGGGTTGCAACGGCCGTCGTGCTTGGGGGACCAGGGGCAGTGTTCTGGATGTGGATTTCTGCTTTATTTGGAATGGCAACGAAATATGCTGAGGCCATTCTTGCTGTAAAATATCGTGTACAAGGGAAAAACGGAGAGTTTTCCGGTGGTCCAATGTATTACATCGAAAAGGGATTAGGTTTAAAATGGCTAGCTGTTTTATTTGCTATCTTTGGTGCTATTGCAGCATTTGGTATCGGAAACCTTGTACAATCCTTTAATGTTGCCGACACATTAAGTGGCACATTCAGCATTCCAACTTTCGTCACAGGAATTATATTAACAATATTATCTGGTCTAGTTATTTTAGGCGGTATCAAAAGTATCGGAAAAGTTACAGCTTACATTGTTCCGTTCATGGCTCTTTTTTATGTACTTGCAGGACTCACACTAATTGTATTAAACTTTGACCTCGTTCCAACAGCTGTGGGATTAATTTTCTCAGAAGCCTTTACTGGAAATGCCATTATTGGTGGAGGAATTGGTGCTGCTATCCGGTGGGGAGTTGCCCGAGGAGTATTCTCGAATGAAGCTGGTCTCGGTTCTGCTCCAATCGCTGCTGCAGCGGCAAAAACCGACTATCCTGGACGTCAAGCTCTCGTTTCCATGACGCAAGTATTTATTGATACGATCATTGTATGTTCCATCACTGGTATTGCGATTGTTATGGGTAACCTGTACTTAGGAGACTTAAGGGGAGCAAACTTAACATCTGCATCCTTTGAATTATTCTTAGGAAGTACCGGAGGATACATCGTTGCAATCGGTCTTGTGTTCTTTGCCTTCTCCACGATCCTTGGCTGGTCATATTATGGGGAAAAATGTTTTGGTTATCTCTTTAAAGAATCGAGCATTAAATTCTATCGGATTGCCTTTGTTTTAGCTGTCTTTGTTGGGGCCATTGCCTCCCTCGACCTTGTTTGGGGTATTGCCGATATCATGAACGCCCTCATGGCTGTACCGAACTTAATTGGACTCCTTGGGCTCTCTGGTATTGTTGTGGCAGAGACTAATCGTTTCTTGAAGGTTGCAAAGGAAGAAAAAGAACAGGCAAAACTAGAGGAAAATAGTGCAAAAGCAGAATAACACGCTTTTAATAGCATAGTGAATAAAAAGAAGTGGGCTGCCCTTTAAAATGGACCCTATAAAATAGACAGTTTTAAAAAAGAGGCTTGTCCTTATTTTTTTACTGATTCTGTTTTGCAGGGTCTTTTTTTTGTTATATTTTAATTATTGGGACTGGGGAGGTTGTAAAATGGGGAAAAATAAATTTTCAGAAGAACAACAAAAACAACTACGGTCTAATCCTTTCATCGAGAAAGTAAGTGAAACAACTATTTCTTACACAGAAGAATTTAAAGAACGTTTTTATCAGGAATACCATTCTGGAAAAGGACCCTCGGCTATTCTACGTGATATGGGAATTGATCCTACTCTTTTAGGGAAAAGGAGAAAGGACAGTTTGGTTCTAAGAGTGAAAGAGTATGCAGTACGAATAGATGGTTATAAAGATCTGCGTGGTAAAAATCCTGGTCGTCCTTCCACAAAGGAATTATCAGATGCCGACCGAATAAAACGGTTGGAACATCAACTAAGGTACCTAAAGCAAGAGAATGAATTTCTAAAAAAAACAGAATTTCTAGACAGACAGGCAGAGTGGAAGGAAAAGCAGAAGCAAAGCCAGAAGAAAAATTCAGGCACATCGAAGAAATGACATTGCGAGATAATAATGAGCTTCATATCAATTGGCTTTGTGAAATGGCAGGAGTTTCTAGAGGTGGCTATTACAACTGGCTGAAGTCCGCTGAGAAACGCAGAAGTAAAGATGAGCAGGATAAAAAGAATTTTGAATTAATATTGGAAGCATATCGTTTTCGCGGATATGACAAAGGCAGACGCGGCATATATATGCGCCTTCTGCATATGGGCATAAGGATGAACCAAAAGAAAATCAGTCGCCTAATGAAAAAGTTCAATTTGTTTTGCCCCATCAGAAAGGCAAACCCATACAGAAGAATGGCTAAAGCACTGAAGACAGATGCAGTATCAGAAAATATAGTAAATCGGGAATTTGAAAACCATGGTGCTGGGAAAATACTCCTTACAGATATAACATATCTATATTACAATAATGGCTGTAAGGCTTATCTTTCTGTCATAAAGGACGCTTGTACGAAACAGGTGCTGGCATACGTTCCAAGTAAATCACTTGAAGTCGACTTTGTATTAGAAACTATTAAAATCCTACTAGAAACGCACGGGAATAGCTTAGAGACTGATGCTATCATCCATTCTGATCAAGGATGTCACTATACAAGCATCTCTTTCCGGGAACTTTTAAAAGATAAGGAACTTAGGCAATCCATGTCCCGACGTGGTAACTGCTGGGACAACGCACCACAGGAATCATTTTTCGGACATATGAAGGATGAAATCAATTTGAAAGACTGCAGTTGTTTTGAGGAACTTTGCCAGGAAGTTGATAACTACATGGATTATTATAATAATGACCGGTATCAATGGAAACTAGCAAAGCTCTCCCCTAATCAATATGCAAAATATTTAAAAACAAGTGAATACCCACTTAAAATATAATAGAATCATCACCAATAACGTCAGGGACGGATTTATTATTTAGGCTACCACGGATTTCGAATAATTCATTCATCAAACGCTGCTCATAGCGATGCCACAGCACTGGCAACCACTCTTCTTTGATTAGTGACTGAGGAGAACATTCGGGATCCATAATATCTTGAAAATATACAGCATATGATAAATCATCGAAATCATACTTTAGAATCCATTTTAGTACATAGAAAAGTTGTGCGATGTCCGTAACAAAGGTAACTGGTTCCATTATCTGTTCATAAAACCACTGCCATTGTGAATCATTCAATTGTTTACAGTACCTCCGAAGGTAACACGGAACATCTTCTCCCAGCATAAATACTTGAAAGCTTTCAATTGACATTATAAAATTTCTAATCATATTTACATTTAAGACACGGATAAAATTAAGAACCAGTAACTTTCTGAGGCAGAAGAGTTACTGGTTCTTATGTCGTATCTCTTCCTTAACGGAAGAATACAATACTAATTATCAAAATTTAAGGCCTTTTTTTTAAAGTGTCCTTGACATAGGGACCACTTTACTTAATGGTAGCCCCTTTTTATATGCTCCGTTTTCTAACTTGTGGAAGGTGTTGAAGTGCAATCATTTTGCTACTGCTTTTGAAAAATTATCAAGTCAACCTACGTAAATCTGACCTAAAACGTCCCCTCATAATCTCAAGCAATATTCACCCTTCGAAAAAACTTCCTGTAATCGGCAATAATATTATATTAAACAAATTTTCGGAATATATTAAATTTATAAATATACATTGAAGTTGTCTATTGAGTAGTAATATTAGATATTTTTTGCATAAAAATAAATATTTTTGTTGTATAATTCATGGTGTTGCATTAATATATATTTTATTGAATAATTATTTATTTTTTCGGAGGCGAGTTCGTTGAATATCACAAATCATAAAAACCTTACAATATGGAAGTTTTTAATTCCTTCACTCCTTGGAGTATTCTTGTTTTTAACACCACTACCAATGGAAGATGGATTTCGAATTCCTGTTGCCATTCTCTCTTATTGGTTGGGTGATCTTTTAGTTCATATTTTGCCTAAAGTGATGACGGTTCTTATTACCATTAGTTTCCTCGGAGTCTTTATTCAAAAAACAGTTAAACCTAAGATCCTAACGTCTAGCCCTTTTTTCATAAAGCTGTTTGATGTTAATGGATTCTGGTATGTTGTCAGGTTCATAGCTATGATTTTAGCAATAATGACATATTTCCAACTTGGAACTGAGGCAGTTTATTCCGAAGATACGGGCGGATTGCTTCTAGGGGAAGGGGGATTGCTTACCACATTATTTACAGTATTTGTATTTGCGGGGTTGTTTTTACCTTTACTCTTGAATTACGGCTTACTGGATTTCTTTGGTTCCCTTTTAACGAAAGTGATGCGCCCACTCTTCCGATTGCCGGGACGTTCCTCCATTGATTCCTTAACATCATGGCTTGGGGACGGCACTCTTGGGGTAGTGTTGACAAACAAACAATACGAAGAAGGCTACTATTCTAAACGGGAAGCTGCTATTATTGGTACGACTTTTTCTGTTGTATCTATTACCTTTTCCCTCGTCGTCATTCAAGAGGTGAATCTTGAGCATATGTTCCTCCCTTTCTATGGAACAGTTTTATTTTCAGGATTTGTGGCTGCTGTCATTATGCCAAGAATTCCCCCTTTATCCAGAAAACCATTAACCTATGTTAACGGACAGGAAGGCAATATTGACGAAACCATTCCAGCTGGTTTCACGGCTTTTAAGTGGGGTCTTCAAAGGGCAAAGGAACAAGCTGATAGAAACTCCAGCATTAAAGAATTCTTTCGATACGGTTCTAAAAATGTATTAGACCTTCTGCTCGGCGTTACACCTGTTGTCATGGCTTTCGGAACGATTGCTCTTATCATTGCTGAAAATACGAGTTTCTTTACATGGTTAGGTTATCCGTTTGTACCGGTTCTAGAATTGATGCAAGTGCCAGAAGCGGAGGCGGCAGCCGAAACGTTAGTCATTGGATTTGCTGATATGTTCCTTCCTGCCATTTTTGCAAGTGGAATTGAAAGTGAAATGACAAGATTTATTATTGCCTGTGTGTCTGTTACGCAGTTGATTTATCTGTCTGAAGTGGGCGGAGTATTACTAGGATCAAAAATACCAATTAATTTTAAGGATCTTGTCATTATTTTCTTAGAACGTACAATTATCACCTTACCTATTATCGTAATGATTGCCCATCTTATTTTTTAATAAGAAAAGCAAAAGCGCCTAAGGTCACGAGCGTAGGGCAGTGGAGGAATGACAACAGAAGTCCGCTCTTTGACTTCGGTTGTCACTTCCGAAGTGCCCCGCAGCGATTAAGAAGCAACTGAAAAAGTTTAAAACCACTTTTTCAGTTCCTTTTATTTGTATGGCAATGGCTACGCTCGTCGCTCGCATGATAGGAGAAAACCACTCCTATCAAGCTTTTTAAAGATTGCGACGGCTACGTTCATTGCTTAGGGACTGTAAAAGTGGAAAAGCACCACTTTTTCAGTTCCCATGCGAGTAGGCGATGGAGCTAGACAAATTGCCCGAAGGTGCAAAACTTATACATTCTTATCTTTCAAGAAAAGCGCAAGGGCCGTTCTTTCTTCCATACAAGAAGTTCACAAAAAAGTCGGGGACCAGGTCCCTGACTTTTTTGTGAACTTTATAAATTAATCCTCTTCTATCAACCTATTTACCTGCGCCACACCAAATCCCACATTGCTCTTCTATGCCCTGGATGTGCCGGGTCCACACCACATTTCATTAGCCAATTAGCCGCATAGTCCCTAGTTTCCGGCGTAACTCTCACCTCACAACATTCCGCCAACCGGTCAACTAATCCGTATGCTCCTGCAGGAGTTCTCAAATCACGAACACTACAACATCTTAGAACATGATAAACTCGTTGGGCACATGCAGGATTAGCAATTCTCGAACGAAACATACTCATTAAATGGGGGTCAACATGCCATCCCATACCATCCACCTCCTTGTTCCCTAGTTTATGTTACCATCCTCTATTAGTAACGGCGGATCTCCCGATAGTCTTTTATTTTAGGGAGAAAACTAGTTTCCAATGGGAAAATGCTGGATACTCACGTAATTAGTTGTGGCAGAACGAAAAATAGTACTCCAAGTAGCCACGTGTGTTAACTAACTTTATCCGTTCTCCATCTATATTTATTCAAGTAATGAGTTAAGGCAATTAACGGCCAGATATGGTTATAGCTGTGATAACGAAGATAGAAATTCCCGGGAAGTCCTGCCCCTGTGGGATAAAGCCAATTTCCCTTTTCATCTAATAGAAACCTTACACCACCGATTAATTCAACGGATGGTTTTTCCAGTACTGAAACCAATGTATCTACTGCCCATGCGGTTTGAGACGGAGTACTATCCTCAAGGGGAACGAAAGTATCTCTCACATCACTTTGGCATGATTCCCCCCATCCACCATCATGATTCTGTTTGGAAATAAGCCACCTTACAGCGTTCTGAATAACTGGATCATCCTTTGGTACTCCCACAGCCATTAAACCAGTAACCGCAGCCCAAGTCCCGTAGAGATAACAAACTCCCCATCTCCCATACCATGAACCGTCCTCCCGCTGTGCCCCCTTTAGAAACTTCACGGCAGCATCCACTTGAGGGTTTCCAACTTTTTTTGCCCCATAATTGCCTAAGAATTCTAATACTCTTCCCGTCAAATCAGGAGTGGATGGATCAATGGCAGTATCTTTCATATTTTCTATGGGAAGCTTTGTAATTAGTGATTTCCCCTTGTTTTTTTCAAAAGAACTCCATCCCCCATCAGCGTTTTGCATTTCCAATATCCACCGGACTCCTTTATGCCAACAATCATAAGCTTCTTTATTCTGCATCAGAAAAGGAGATAGGGAGCGTAGTGCTACTTGTGTGTCATCCACATCAGGATTATCGGAATTATTCTCAGAAAACCCCCATGAAATCGTCCCCTTCTCACAAAGAACTTTATGGTTTATGAGGAACTGACAACCCTTCCTCACTGGAAATTCCGTACCTTCCCCAACCGCTTGGATAGCAGATGTTACGAGAGCTGTATCCCAAATCGTGGATCGGGCATTTTGAATATGGAATTCACTATCCACGAAAGTACCTAACCCTTTGAGTCCTTGTATGGCTCCAGTAATGATGGCTGAGCTTCTACTGTATCCAAGGGCTAAGAGACAATATATCATATAGTACGTAGCTGTGGCATAACTCCCGAGCGTTCCATCTGTTTCAATCTGACTTACTACATAACGTTCAGCCCGTTTTAGCCACTTTCTGTTTAAATGCTTTGGGAAAAAGATGGTTTTGAGGCGTTGTAAGAACGTTGGTTTTCCTGTTCGCTGCCGCTCTAGTCTCTTTCGTTTATTTGCGTCATTAATAAGATGATCCAAGTTCGGTGTCCATTTGGTCCGTACTGAAAATCGTTTATTTGCTGTAATTAAAATGGGTGCAAAGTGTGTTTTCACATAACTCGTCATATCATCAAATCGGACTGGAGAAATTGTTGGCATGGATAGTAAAGATAAGGGAATGGGAAAAACGGTTGGCCATGGATATAGATCGTTTAATGCCAGCAAAAATTTAGTAGAGACATGGGCTTCCGGGAGCCCCCCGCGCTCACAGATAAACGTTTCCGTTTTTCTCCTTTCCGTTTCATCTAGTATAGGCTTTCCTGAAAACAAAAGGGCCGTATATGCTTCAATGGTAGCAGATAGATTCCCTTCCTTCTCATCGGGATATAATTTCCATGCCCCGTTTTGCTCCCTTGTTTTTAGAATTCTACTCGTCAATTGTTCTATTAAATGGTTATCTTCTATTCCTAATACCCTTAATACTATAATCATGTGCGCATCTGTTATGGGCCCATTTTCACACGGGAACCTCCAAGCCCCATCAGGACACTGTTTTCTTTTCAGATATTGAACTTTATTTTGTTGATATGCTTGTATCTCTGTTGCAAACCCCATCGTCCTCCTCCCTTTCTTTCCTTCACGTTCTTTAAGGGATCCTATATCATATATACCTATGAATGAAGGAATGGAAAGGACAGATACAACCGTCCAGAAAACAAGAATAAAGTTTTATAATAGTCAGGGACCATGTCCCGCACTCTTTTGTGCGGGACATGGTCCCTGACTATTCTGTGAACAATAATTATAAAAAGATTCCAGTATATTATTTGATGGTTTATTGAAATTTATCTAGAACCAAAAAATAAAAAAGCCTAACAAGATAGCAATGAACGTACCTAAAACAAACAACTTCTTGATGGATAGTTCCTCTTTTTTATCCTTGGCAGTCCTTTGAATATATCTCTTGCTTAATACCATTGCACCGATGGAAATCCCCATAAATACAAACGGTGTTATAAACAGTACATTTGGGTTGTCCACTAAAACTGCTATTAGGAGAATGAGGTTTATCCCAAGGTAAAAAAGGAAAAACAATGCGATGACATAAATGACTACTGCTAATTTAGGATTCATAAGAACCTCCTTTTAATCACTCCTCCTATTCTACCATAATATTTACACGAATTTACACGGGCCTGGTCCCGCACAATTTTGTGTATGTTCACAGAATTGTCGGGGACCAGGCCCGTGGCAATTTAGTTTATATTGTCAGTCCGCCATTTACTTCTAGTACTGTTCCGTTAATATAGGAAGCATCTTCTGAGGATAAAAATACATAAGCTTTGCCTATATCTTCTGGTTCGCCTAACCTGCGTAACGCCACTTTTTCTTTCAGCTGATCAATGATTTTTTCAGGCATGTTTGCGACCATTGCCGTATTAATAAACCCGGGAGCTACCGCATTTACCCGTATTCCTTTTGGTCCCAATTCCTTTGCCCATGTTTTTGTCATTCCGATCACCGCCGATTTTGTGGCAGCATAGTTGGTCTGACCAATATTTCCGTGTACTCCCACTACGGAAGATGTGTTAATTATAATCCCGTGCCCCTGTTCTAGCATCGCTGGAAGAACGGCCTTCCCACAATAAAATACTCCATTTAAGTTCACATTCATTACTTGATGCCACTGTTCTTCCGTCATTTTCCTAAACATGGCATCCCTCGTAATACCTGCATTGTTCACAAGTACATCTATTCTTCCAAAATGTCGTAAAACATTTTCTACCATTGCATTGACACTTTCTGAATTGCTCACATCCACTTGAACAAATAGATGCCCTTTTGTTCCTTCCGCCACGTGTAAGGAATCAACTGTCTTTTGTCCCACATCTTCAACATAATCCGCCACAACAACAGAATCTCCCTGTTCCGCAAAAAGTCGAGCGGCTGCCGACCCGATACCCCCAGCAGCACCTGTAATCACTACTACTTTATTAGCCACTTCACACTCACCCTCTCCACATTCACTTCTATCCTATAATAAGAAATTTTCACCTTCCAATCTTACTAACTGTGTTTTTCCACAAATAAAGTTACCACTTCTATTAATTGATCCAGGTCATCCACAAGGGGAGAATGTCCACAGCCTTTGAGTAAATGATAGGATGCCCTTCCCCCAAAGTCTTCTCGTATTTCACTCGTCATCGCTGGAAAAACAAGTTTGTCCTGTTCCCCTTCTAATATAAGGACCGGTGCTGTGATCGTTTCCACTTCTCCCGTACCTCCGTTCTGAAGACTAATATTGAATCTATCATTAATATAATAAATATCCACAAGGTTCCTCTGTTTACACATTTCATTCAGATAGACATCGTATCTTGTTTCTTCCGGTTCCTTATTCGTATAAACCACCTGCTTCCAGATTCCCTTCAGCATATCCCAATCCTTTTCCCGATAAGCTTTTTCAATGGGTATCGTTCTCCAACTATCTTGTTTTAACTCCTCCCTTGTTTCTATCCGTTTAATTGGCTGTCCTTTCTCATCCAACAAAAAAAATGGATATCCCCTTGTGGATAAAGAACAAAGGAGTGTCAGTGATTCAATTTTTTCCGGATACTTTACTGCGAGATTCATCCCCACTCCTCCACCTGTGGACCAGGCAACCACATGAGCAGATTGCAACTCTATTTTTTCATAAAACTCTGCGAAATCATCGGCCAAATCGTCAAATGAGTTGATGGGATTTATATACGATGATTCCCCAAACCCTCGAACATCAGGTGCAATAAGATGATACTTCTCATCCATCTCTTCAAAAACAAGATCCCAATGCTGTGAAGATGTCATGTTTCCGTGAATCAGTAGAATTGGTTTTGTATCTACCCTTTCCGATCCCTTCCCTGGACGTTCTCGATAGGCGATCGTTTCGCCGTTTGATAACTTTACTTTTTTAAGCTCCACTCCTATCACTTACATCACTCCTCTCCACTCCTAGTTGTTCAAATAATTGTTCTGTCTTTTCCATTGGCGGTACACCGAGTTCTTCCATTAAAACCTCTCGGCATTTATTATAATAATAAAAGACCATTTTCCGGTTTTGTTTACGGTGGTACGCCGTCATCAAGATACGATAAGCCTCTTCCCAACATCGGTCCTTTTCAAGAATTCTCTCCGCTGCTTCAATACACAAATCCCACATTTCATTTAACATATACAACTCTGAAAGCCGTTCTGCCCCTCGTAAATACAGAACTTGTAAGCGCTCTCTTTCTTCTGTACACCAATCCTCATGCATTCTTTCCGGTAAGTAATCCCCTTCATAAAGATCGAGGGATTGTTTTAACAAATGCACGGCTTCTCCATTGTCCTTCGTTTCCATTCCTTTTGTTATTCCATGCTCGAATTCTGCAGCATCCAAATCAAATGGAGACGCGAGATTCAGCCCATAAGCCCTCTCATGGCGTTGGATAAAAAATGGTGTGGATCTGGCTTTCCTATCTGGCTCTAGTACTTTATTCAATGTATTTAAAGCTACCTTGAAATCCCGTCCTGCCACCTCTTCATCCTGTCCTCCCCATAGAAGCTCAAAAATCTCTTCCTTTTGGAGTAAATGTTTCCTCTTCGTAATAAATAACTGCAGCAGTTCCTTTGCTTTTCCCCTTTTCCAATCTCGCTCCAAAATCTCTTCCTCTCCACGAAACACTTTGAATTCCCGAAATGTCTGGATTCGGAGAGTAAACCCCGGGTGGTTCGTCCGTCCCTCCTCCATGCCTAACTGGAGCATCAAGTGATGTAAAAACGGGTGATCCTTCTTCCGTTGATGATAAGCTTCTAACAACATGGGAGAAAGTTGTTGGACATCCACCGGGCCAAATAATGTTGGCTTCTTGAGTAAATCATGGTACCCTTCCTTTTCCATGAGCTGAAGAAAATGCCGGACATAAATATAAAATCTTTTTTCTTCTCCCATCCGATAAGTAATAAAAGACTGCCATAAAGTCGTTACCGTTAAACCATAACTATCACCGCACAACAGGAATTGATCATGACACCTTTCAAACTCTTGAAGCGCCTTTCCGTCATTATGGGAATAACAATAGGCAATGCCTTTACAAAGTCTAAGCCAGGAAGATAACCATCGATCGTCCACTTTATCCGTTTCCTTTAAACCAAGATCCGCAAACTTAATCGCAGCTTCTAATTCCCGTCTTTTCCCGTAAAGTAAACTTAACCCCATATAAGGCTCTGCTTTCCCTCTGGAGATGTTCATCTCTTCCATCATTTTCAGGGATGTCTGATAACAAGTGGATGCTAAGCGCTGTTCATACTTATCCTGAAGTTGAATAGCATGCCCCATTCGCATCCAACCACAAGCTTCCACAAAAGGAGCCTTCGCTTGTACTCCTTGCATAATCGCAGCAGATGCTGCATCCTTTGCTTCCGTCCCCCTTCCGATTAAGGAATAAACATAAGAAAGGAGTAAATCCGTTTCCCGGTGAGATTTAGGAGGTCCGAGGACCGTTTGACCAGGAACACTCTCCATCCCTTTTTGCCTCTTTCTCCGTTCCAGTCTCCGGACCATTTCCGATAATCTCCCAGTACGCAAATGGAGTCTCGCTTCCAGATCATCTTCGATTTCTTCCGGTTCCAAGGCCCGACTTTTTTCAAACCAGCGCTTTGCCTCCACGGCATCACCTAAATTAATTGTATTTTCTGACATGAGTACGTATAAATGACGTAACTGTTTTTGAAGCTCCTCTTTCAAAACAGCCCCATGGTTTTCTTTTTCCACCCGTTCTAATAGTTCAATGGCTTTTTTCAGCAAATCTTGAGCATGTCTAGGTTGTATCGTATCTAAATAAACACTTGCAGCTCCTTCCAATGCCTTGCTTTCACAAATGGGATCTCCCCTTTCCTCCCCAATTTCCCTTGCACGATCATAATGGGTAATCGCCGCTTCATACCTCGACCGGTATCGTTCGAAATCCCCTTGAACAACCCATAAGTACGGATACCTATCCTTCGCACGAACTGGAATTTTTCCTAAGCATATTTCTAAACGCTGAAATTTCCCCTGTCTGATCATTTCCTTTCCGTTCTCATGTAAGAAAACAGCCAGTTTTTCTATAGTCTCACATTGCTCTGCATGATAGAGAGCCTGATCGAGCATTCCGCGCTTCTCATAGTGACTGACTGCCCGTTCATGGAGGGATTCCAAAATATCCGGCTCCCATTTTTTTAACCGACTTTGTAAAAAATCACGAAATAAGGCATGGTAACGATACGCCTCTTTTTTCTCCGTCGTATGTAAAAATAAATGCTTTTTCATTAAATGGGTGATATGCTTTTCACAACTTGGCTCATGTAATACTTCCTGACAACCCCAAACCGTAAAAGACTGAAATATGGATGACTTTAACAGGAACTCATAGACATCCTTAGGTTGTTTATTTAAGACATCCAACGCTAAGTATTCAAATAATTCCTCCATGGAAGTGGCCTGATCCTGGAAGATTTCCTCTAATGTGCTGTCTTCCTGGAGCCTCTGCCACACCATCTGAATAGCCATTATCCATCCTTCCGTTTGGAGAAAAAGAAACCTTGCATCTTCTTCCGTGATAGCCATTTCATAGTGATCTTCAAAAAGAATTTGAATTTCCTCTTCTTTGAAGCAAAGATCCCGTTCATTCACTTCCACTAATTGACCTTTTACACGCCAAGTGGCAAGGAAGTCCCATTCCAATTTCGATCGACTGATTAATATGACGTGGAGCCGCTGTGGGAGGTGCATCAAGAACCATTTCATGAATTGACTGATTTCTTCATTTTCAGAAACAAGTTGAAAGTCATCAATAATTAACAGCCAATCCTTATCTAGGCCTACACAGGCATTAATGAAATGGGAACAGCATTCATAAATGGCACGGGTATCCCCGCGCTGAATATTCATAAATGCTTCCGTTAACCATTCTTCCTTTATATCAGGAACCATCGAACACATCGCTTCCTTTAGATATATTAAAAACGGGGCTAAATGGTCATCTTGTTCCGTTACGGTATACCAGACAAATGGATAGGACCCTGTACGCAAGAAAGCAGACAGGGCTGTGCTTTTCCCAAACCCCGGTCCTCCGTGCACAAGAGTTAAAGGGGCATCTTTCGCTTTCCTTAACCGTTTCATAACCGTTGGCCGAAACAGTACTTGATTATCAACCATTGGCGGTTCAAGCTTTGTCTTCAATACAAAATGCCCATTCCGTTCCAATTTGCAACCCCCTCTTTTTGTCCTCCTTTAATATTAACAAAATTCAGTCAGCTTAATGAACCTGTTTTTTTTGCATTATTTTGTCTACTATTGACTTTTTATCGATTTTTCCAACATGGGTTTTCGGAAGTACATCAAAAATATAAATTTCCTTTGGAATTTTATATCCAGCCAACTTTTCTCTGCAGAAGGCTTTTAACTGGCTTTTGAGTTCCCCTTCCCAGTTTGGGTCCCTCCTTATCCGTTTTTGAACAGCAACAACGGCCACTACCCGTTCTCCCCACTGTTCATCTGGAATCCCCACGACAGCAGTTTCTAACAAGTTAGGGTAAGCTGCAAGAACATTTTCCACCTCAAGTGGATAAACATTTTCCCCACCTGTAATGAGCATCTCTTTTTTCCTGCCCAGAATATAATAATCCCCATCCTCATCTTGATAAGCTAGATCACCTGTGAGAAGTCCACCACCTTGCACTGCTTTCTCCGTCTCGTCTGACCGTTGCCAGTAGTGATCAAAAAGATGATCCCCATAAATCACTAGTTCTCCAATTTCACCTGGGAGCACTTCATTTCCCGCTTCATTCCTAACGGTTATTTCGTTAAACAACATAGGTTTACCAACAGAACCCCGTTTTCGTTCTGCCACTTCCGGGCTGATAACGAAGTTGTTTGGCCCCGCTTCCGTCAGGCCATATCCCTCTTTGAACGGTAAGCTTTTTGCGGAAAAAGCATCGTAAATACTTACAGGGCATGGTGCTCCACCTGATAAAAAGACATTCATATGAGGGAATTCCCCCATTTGAAATTCCTCTGTTTCTATGAAACTCCGATACATGGTTGGAACCATTAATATGATTGTACATCTATAGGTTAGAATTCCTTTTGCAATGGTGTCTGGTTCAAATTGGCGGTACAAAACTACCGTTCCCCCAGCATGGAGGACTGGAATGGTAAGGGCGTTAATTCCCCCTGTATGGAACATAGGTAAAATGGTAATCGTAATATCATTTTCGGACAGGCCCCATGTGAGAACTGTATTAATTGAGTTTGTAAAAACAGATCGATATGTGAGCACAGCCCCTTTTGGTTGTCCGGTTGTCCCACCTGTATAAATCATCAACCATGGGGTGTCTAACGACGAACCGGGTCCAGACACAGTGAACCACCCTGAGGACGCGGTTCTTTCTTCCAGAGATGAAAAAAGTTGCTCTCTTTTTCCAGTAGCATAAGTTCCTTTCCATTTCTTTAAATCTATCGTTTCCACCGGTACACCTTCCAATTTTTCTGCCAACTTCTCAAAGGTCGGGTCGAAAAACAGGCGTGATGGTCTAGAATCGTCAACTAGTCCCTGGAGTTCTATCGGGGAAAGTCGCCAGTTTAAAGGAACGAAGATTGCTGCTAGCTCCCGACAAGCAAAAAGGAGTGCTAAATAGGCGGTGCCGTTCGGTGCAAGCAGTGCGACGCGGTCTCCTCTGGAAATTCCCTTTTGTTTCAGCATCACTGCGGTGGATCTTGTCAGGTGATATAATTCTTGATAATTCCATTGTTCCCCCGTCTCCCCTTCGATGACGGCGGCTTTGGTTGGGTGCAATTGTGCCCGTTTTTTCAGCCAATTCCATTCTATATTCAAGCTTCTCTCCCCCATCGAATTGTATTTGCAGCCCATGCATAGCCAATTCCTGCACTCACCATGGATAGGATCGATCCGTCGGCGAGTTTGTTTTGATGGATCGCTCGTTCCAGTGATATCCATTGATCAAACTGTCCCACATGACCGATATCACTTAAGTAGATGGCCTGATCTTCCCTAAGTCCTAACTCCTTCAAAACATAATCGTGTGCAGATCGTTTCATATGCAAAATGGCGAGGTAATCTAACTGTTCTTCCTTATAACCACTCCGTTCCAGAGATGTACGCACGACTTTTAGGAAGTTATCCATGGACACCTCTTCTAAGCGTTGTTTCATTCCCTCTGGATCCGTGACATCCAACGTCATTCGATCCGATGGATGGAGGCTGCCTCCGTTTTTAACAATAACGTCCCTTGAGAATCTCCCATCACTGATAATTTCCGTTTCTAATAATACATTTTCAGTATGATTCCGTTGCAGAATGCATGCCCCTCCCCCGCATGCCAGATTGTACATGAATCTAGTACGGGTATTGTGGAAGTCGATCAAGTCCCCATTCCGGTATCCTCCCGCCAATAGAACCGTTTTAATACGGGAATCCGTGAGCATGAGGGATTTTGCCACATTCATGGCCATCACACTAGTTCCACAGCGCATGGCAACATCGAATCCCCAGGCATTAACTGCCTGTAATTGCTGTTGAATTTCTGTTGCTGCTGTCCAGACGGGATATTCTTTATATTCCTCTCCAACATATAGAATAAGATCAATTTGGGAAGGTTCCAGTTCTGCTTTTTGGAGAGCTCTTTTTGCTGCCGCAACGCCCATGGCGACTGGATGATCTCCTTTGGAATCCCCTGGAACTGCCAATGTATGAATCCCTAATTTTTCCTTTACTACGAAGACGGGAAGGTCTGCTTTTTCGGCAATCTCTTCTGCCTGTAATCGATTTTCTGGTAAGTAGGTGGCCACTGCCCTTATTCCCACTGGCTGCTGAAACAGTGGTTTATCTTGCTCAGTTTTATCGGTCCGTTCCGCTTTGGATGATGTTGTTGTTGCAGGGTTTGGGTTTGCTTTTGGCATGCCTTTCCCCCTCCTTTTGGTAAAAATCTTGTGGAGTGTTGCTGTATTGGTTAGTTATTTCGGACTATGACCGAATTCTTTACTGCTTTTTGAAACGGATGCCTCCAGATAGTCCCTTACTTCATCAAAGGAGTGGAGATATGTTTCTTCTCCGCTTTGGACATGACTTAACTTAATGCGATAACTGTCTCCATTATGATTCGATTCTGTCCGAATAATTCGAATAACATAGGAGGAAATGAAGTCGTTCATTAGGAAGCACCTTCCTTCTTTTTCCCCCGAAGCTTCTGGTTGATGGTTCCAACAATTCCAGCTGGGAAAAATAAGATGATTAGAATAAATACAATTCCGAAAAGGATAACCCATCGTTCGAAAATAGGATGAATATGAGATAGACCCATTAAATAATGGGAGGAAACTTCCACAACACCGGCACCGATTATTGGACCAAGCATTGTTCCTACTCCGCCTATCACTGTCATTAATAGAACATCGATGGTATTTTCCACCCCTAGAACACTGTCAGGGCTGACAAACCGGATCGAGATGGCATAAACTACACCTGCCAAACCGGCCATTACTCCCGCGATAATATTGGAAATGAGCTTATAGTTCAGTACAGCAAAGCCAAGGGAGGATACACGATCCTCATTATCCCGGATGGCCTGAAGGGTCCTTCCCACCGGTGAATCAATAAACCGTTTCAAGACCACGAACATGGAAACCAGAAAAATTAAAGCAATATAATAAACATGTTGTCGATCTAGCAAGTCAATAAAGCCAAATAAATCCCTTGAGAGCATGGCTGTGAAATTAAATCCATCGTTTCCCATTGTCATCGTCCGCCACTGCTCAGCAATGATGACGAAAATAGTTGCCACAGCCAGTGTAATGAGGGCATAAAATGTATCCCGCAATCGAAGGGACAACAGTCCTACGACTAAACTCAACAGGAAACAAATAACCACCGTTAACCCAAATGCAAATAAAAAACCCAGTTCCCCTTGGGGGATGTGGCGTGCCATTAATGCGAAGCAATACGCCCCAATACCGAAAAACATGGCATGACCAAAGGAGATAATACCTGTGTATCCAAGCAACAAATTATAACTCATGGCAAATACAGCCCAGATAAAGATGTTGGTGAGCATAAACAGTGTGCTGTTCTTTGATACTAAAATGGGAACTGCAAATAGAATCAGCAGACTTATGATCCATGCTGCCTTCTGCCATGTCATGGATTGGAATGGATTTTTCATCGGTTTAGAAGTTCCCGCTCTGTTCCCTTTTGGTGTTTCTGTTCCAGCTCCAGATGTTCCTCCGCCTGCAACAGCTTCTGATTTCGAGTACATTTTTTTTATATTCATCTTTATCACCTCGTTGCTCCGAATAGTCCTGTCGGTCGAATGAGTAATACTGCTGCCATGATCAGCATGTTAACTGCAAGTGATCCCGGTGGAAAATAGTAAGCCATGTACGCCTCAGATAGTCCAACAAGCACCGCCGCGATGGCAGACCCTGCCACACTTCCTAAGCCCCCGATGGCAACGACGATAAAGGCAATTAGCATGAGGTCGAGACCCATTGCCGGGTTCACCTGTCCCTGATAAGGTCCCCACATGAATCCCCCTATGCAGGCAAGCATTGTTCCAAAAATAAAGACAAGCGTGAATACTTTTCTTACGTTTATCCCGAGAGCTTGAATCATTTCGCTATTCTCTACACCGGCTCGAACAACGATCCCAAGCTTCGATTTTTTGAGCATAAATAAAAGAAGGGCTAAAATGACGGTACTAAAAATAATTATAAAGACGCGATAGTAGGTAAGTCGGACATCTCCAACTGCAAAATATCCAGTTAAAAATTCCGGTTGTACGACCCTGATAACATTCGGGCCCCAGAAGACTTTAACCAGTTCCCCAACCACTAACATGACACCTGTGGTAATCAAGATCTGCCGCAGGTGATTTCCATACACCTGTCTCACGGTAAATCGTTCCACTAAATAACCTAAAACAATTCCGATCCCTGCAGCTGCTGCCATTCCTATAAAGAAGTTTAAATTCCCTAGATTGGAATCCCAGCCACCTATGAGTATATACACCCACGTTCCCATATAGGCGCCAAACATAAAAAGAGCACCGTGGGCAAAGTTCAGCACTGACATTAAGCCGAATATGAGAGACAGTCCTGCTGCCAGTAAGAAGATAAGCATTCCTGTTGCTAATCCGTTAAAAACGAGGGTTAAATGGAGCTCCATCGTTTGCTTTCACCTCCTGAGTCTTATAAACCTTGAAACTGACAATAGTTAATGTTGGCGGAAAAATAAAATAGCTACTCTCGAATCCATGAAAGTGGAGCACTTAGGCAATTCCTAAGTATTTTTTACGCAGTCCCTCGTCTTCCTGAAGGAGTTTCATTTCCCCTTCGAAAACGGTCTGACCATCATCAATCATATAGAAATAATCCCCAAGTTGACTTGCCATGATAAAGTTTTGCTCCACTAAAAGGATGGTAGTGGTCTCCCGTATGACATTCATAGCCTCCATCACTTTCTCTACCATGATTGGTGCTAATCCTTTGGATGGTTCATCCACTAAGAGGAGAGGGGTGTCATTGACAAGGGCCCTTGCTATGGAGAGCATTTGCTTTTGTCCCCCGGAAAGATGTCCCCCTTTTCTTTTCCAGGCCAACTTAAGATCAGGGAAGAGGTCCAGAAGCCACTCTTGGCGCTCCCTAGTTTTATCATCCTCTTTTCGCATAGCCACACGCATGTTTTCCTCCACTGTTAATCCGGCAAAGATATCTTGATCCTCTGGAACGTACCCGATTCCATGTTTGGCAATAGTATACGGAGGTTGTTGTAAAATCGATTGATCCTGAAAGAGGATATCCCCTTTTACATTTGGATAAAAGCCCATGACAGAGCGAATCGTCGTTGTTTTCCCTGCTCCGTTCCTTCCAAGAACTACTGTTACACTGCCTTCGGGCACCTCCAAGTTTACCCCTTGGAGAATGTGAAACTGTTCAATATGTGTATGGAGATCTTTAATCTTCAGCATCGTTATATAGCCCTCCTAAATAAGCGGATTGGACTTGGTCATTATTCATGATCTCTTCCGGAGATCCATCGGCCAGCTTTTTGCCGTGGAAAAGTACTGCGATGGTGTCCGATAAATGTTTCACAAGGTCAATTTTATGTTCAATGAGTATAATCGTCCTGTCCCGCTGATCTCTAATGCTTTCGATTACCTCGATGATTTGAGGTACTTCATCCACTGACATTCCTGCTGTGGGTTCATCCAATAACAGGAGTTGAGTGTCAAGAGATAGAAGAATCGCAATTTCTAATTTTCGTTTTTCACCATGGGCTAAGGAAGAGGCCAAATGCTCCGCTTTTGGTTCCAGTTTTACTTTTTCGAGGGATTGATACGCTTCTTCCTCTAAGTGTTTGTAATACTTATAATGGCGGAACATGGAGTAATGGATATTATGTTTCGCCTGGACCGCAAGACGGACATTTTCCAGAACCGTTAATGTGGGAAAAACATTGGTTATCTGAAACGACCTTCCGATACCCAATTTTGTACGCTTATGGGGAGGCAGATTTTGTATTTCATTGCCTTTATAAAAGATTTCACCGGAAGTTGGTTTCATCTGGCCCGACAGCAAGTTAAAAAAGGTGGTCTTCCCGGCACCATTTGGTCCGATAATGGACTTCAATTCTTTATCAAATATGCTAAGGGACACGTCACTGACCGCCGTGTGCCCCCCAAAGGATTTTGTTAATTTTACCGTTTCGATAATTTTATTACGTTCGCTGTTCCTTTCATCCCCTTGCAAGGAATCTGTGGACTTTACAGATGCAGAAGTATCCATGAGGGTCCCCCTCTCTCAAGTAATAGGGGACCTGGTCCCGCACAATTCTGTTAACAAATTGTGCGTAATTTGTACGGGACCTGGTCCCCGACATTTCTGTGACACTTTTCATATTGTAAAAAGCTAATTCAAATCTATTAGTTTAAAATCGGTGGTGCTGTTTCCTCTGGTGATAGTTCTCTAATTAATACAGGTAGCGGATAATCATAATCCGGATGTTCCTCTAGGCGAATGGAAAACAGAGATTGCAGTGCTTGATGATCATCTGGACGGAATGTCATTGGCCCTTTTGGTGAGTCGAACGTCATTCCCTTCATCGCATCCCTTAGAGCATCAGCACTCGCATCACCATCTGTATTTGTTAGCGCTTCCACTGCGGCGATCGCACTTGCCATACCACCTGCTGTAAATAAATCAGGAACTTCCCCGTCATGTCTAGCCATATGTTCTTCCACAAGATAATCATTCACTGGGTTATCTGGAAGTGTATAGTGATAAACAGAAAATCCTTCCATTCCAATTAAATCGTCCATCGTATAGAGGGCTGCAATGTCTGGAGCACCTGTTGAGATGGTAATACCCCGGTCTTGAACACCCATGTCCTGAAGTGCTTGCCATGGGGAATTCGCTCCTGACCAAATGACAAAAAGATATTCTGGATCAGCATCAATGATACGTTGAATGTTTGCTGTAAAATCCGTCGCATCTTGTGCCGGGAATTCCTCGAGTACAATATTTGCCCCAAGGGCTTCCGCCGCTTCTTTAAACGCTGCTGCCCCATCTAGTCCGAAAGCATAATTTGGTGCGAGGACTGCAATATCTGTCCCTTCACCGGCAATTGCCGCGGCACCGGCAACAGCATCCTGAGATGAGTTTCGTCCCGTACGGAAAATATAAGGATTCCATTCCGAACCTGTTATGGCATCTGCTACTGCTGGCTCAACAATCATAATTCGCTCATAAACTTCCGCTAAAGGAAGGACTGCAAGTGTATCTCCACTACTCGCTGCCCCAACGAGGATATCAATCTCTTCGTTTTCATAAAGCTCTGTAGCTTGTTGAACAGCAACTTGAGGATCTGTTTGTGTATCACGAATAATGACTTCAATCGGTCTTCCATTTACTGCCCCTGTTCCATCAGTGGCATAGTCCAGACCTATTTCAAATCCTTTAATCATCTGTTGTCCGTATGCTTCCAATACCCCAGTTTGTGAAGTAAGAATTCCAATTTTAATGGGGTCACCAGTGGCTTCCGCTACATCACCATCATCACCACTATCCCCTTCGTCGTCACCGCTCTCACTATCTGCAGTTTCTCCTCCAGTGTCCGTGTCCTCTGGTGCAGCGTCCGTATCTGCATCATCATCACCACAAGCTACCAACAACACAAAAAATAATGACATCAATAAAAACAAAAATGATTTAATACCCCTTTTCACGTTTGTTTCTCCCCTTTCAATCTCCTCTTTACTCAAACTTGGATTTTCCAAGTGATGTTAGTCTAACTTGGGGGAGTTACAAATCAGTTTCATTTTTATTTTTCTATTCATAATTTTCAGAACTCAAGGTGAGGCGAGACCTGGCGCTGATTTAAATACACCTGCGTACTCCACACCTCATACTCCACTTCGATGAACGTGGATTTTGACGCGGATTCCGTCATACATATGTCAAGGACCTGGTCCCCGACAATTCTGTGAAAAGTCACAAAATTGTGCGGGACCAGGTCCTTGTCTATAATATGAATGAAGAGGTGATTATTCAATGGGTAATAGTTCAAAACAGGAAATCCGGGAAAAGGTTTGGGAAAACATGATGGAGAAAAAGGTTGCCAGATTTCCTTTTCCTATTAAAGGGAGAATTCCGAACTTTAAAGGGGCAGAAAAGGCTGCTCAACTTGTATTTGGCATGGAAGAATACATACAAGCAAAAGTCGTGAAAGTAAATCCAGATTCACCAATGCTACCAATTAGGGCGCAAGTATTAAAGGACGGGAAAACATTACTCGTACCTACTCCGCGACTAAAAGATGGTTTCATTAAAGTAGATCCCGCAACAATCCCTCCTGGAGAAGAAAAGAAAGCGGCAAGTCTTAAACACATCAATCAATACGGTAAAGTCATTCCATTAAAAAAACTTCCAATCATTGACCTGCTATTTGTGGGTTCCGTAGCCTTACATCAGGATGGCCGACGACTAGGAAAAGGGGAGGGTTATGCCGATCGGGAATATGCCATTATTCGTGAACTGGGGAATCCGCCCATCCCTATCATTGGAACGATCCATTCCGTCCAATTAGTAGAGGATGACTTACCAAAAGATGACTACGACCTTACAGTAGACTGGATCGCTACAGAAAAAGAACTCTTTAAAACAAATTCTCCTTATGAAAAACCTTCCGGAATTATCTGGAGTGAAGTAACGGAAGGGGAAATGGAGGAAATGCCTGTCCTAAAGGAAATTTGGGAGATTACAAGGGGGAAAAATAACGGGGGATAAATATTATCTATAACAAGGAAAAAAGGGTGGGGCATGGAATATTCCCCTTCGTATGGAGATCTGTGAAAAAACAAATAAACTCTAGTGGAAATTTTTTGTTATGCTCCCATCTCGGCTTCCATGTCACACTTCCACGGAGACACCTCTTTTACATGAATACTACTATCCACGTAACGATTATCAAACCGATCCATAAATAAAAGGAGGAAAAAAGTAAGTGTAATTAATAACACTATCATACCAGCCACTGAACCCAAAACTATTAAAATAAACTTTATCCAACCCACTTCTCTGATGCTACTAATAACTTTTTTGAACATACTATCACTCCTGGGAAAAATAAAAATATAATGCTCCATTTCTCCCTATTTTAGCATAATTAAATTAATCCACTTTCTTATTTTATTGGTGAACCTCTTCACTTATTTACCGTTCAAGTTGATAGAATGACAGGCGGCCATAGTTTTGGTTCCACTATTACTAAAGGCCCTCATCATTCACTCCACTCGCCATTACGGATTTGCAAAAATTGGGTTATCAAAATCAATAGTAATCCAGTTGATTTTCCAATCCTCCTCTTCCTCCAAACGAATACTCCAATGATAAATATACTCCTCTGGCAATTCTTCCTCAAAATAAAGGATGATGCCATCCCCTTCTACAGCGAAATCCATTAATTCCAAACTAGGATAAGGTGTCCATTCATACAAGTCATCTTCAGAAAAGGAAATAATATGACGATCTCCAGTTTCAGCAAAGGTAACGGAATCTGAAAAATATCCTTGCACCTCTTCAAAACTGTTACTCCTTAAAAAAGAGGAGACAATAGTAAAGGACCGTGCCACATCTTCATTATTAAAGTCATGTGAGGACTCAATAGTATTTTTATAAAAAGCAAGTTCCTCTTTTAACTGTTCCACTTCCCTTTCTAGTTCCAAAGCACTTTTCCCCTCAAAAACAGACGCTTCCTCCTGTGGTTCCCGAAAAACAATCATAAACACAATGACAACAACAGCTGCCAGGACTACACTAAATATGTTTTTCCTCATGTTGTTCGCCCCTTTTATGATAATACTTTTTTCTGACACCATTGAATCCCTAACCCTATCCCTTTCCCTATCCTTCTATCTATCCGTACCCTATCCATCTTCCAATCCCATTCCCATTGTCTCACTTGTCACACTTGTATCACTTGCCACACTTTCCATTTCATACTATGTTTCTCCTAATGCTCAGATTCCAAATGACATAACAATGCCCCAAACGTAAGATAGAATCTATCCTTCATTTGAGGCTATTTTCATTACCAATCAATTCATTTGTTGTATGATCTTTATTTCCGAAGGATCAACCAAACCTTGTTTTTCTAGAGTCCCTTTTCCTTCCCTATCATCTTCATACACACACATTTTTTAACTCTTTTTCTTTGCTCTCACCCATTTAGTGAGCTGTTTTCCCTTTTGTTTTTCCACAAGTTGCGCTTTCACACTAGCCTTTCGCTCCAAAAATGCTAACTCTTTTAACAATTTGATATAGCTGTTGAAACGGGACCTTTCCAACTCCCCATCCTCTATTGCCTGTTCAACTGCACAACCTGGTTCACTGCTATGTTTACAATCCCGGAACCGGCATAAAAGGGAAAGATTTTCAATATCTTCAAAGCTATTCTTAAATCCCACTTCCGATTCCCAAAGCTGGAGCTCCCTCATTCCAGGGGTATCAATTAATACTCCTCCCTCAGGCATCAGGAACAACTCACGATGAGTGGTTGTGTGACGACCTTTGGAGTCATCTTCTCGAATATCCTGAACCACCTGAACTTCTTCTCCCATAAATACATTGATTAATGTGGACTTCCCCACACCTGATGATCCGAGAAGAGCCACTGTCTTTCCTCTCATTACATACAAATCCATTAATTCTGTTATGCCAGCACCCTCATTCTCTACTGCACTTACCACATGCACAGGAACTCCAAAGGAAACCCCATTCACCTCTGCCAATTTTTCATCCACGTCTTCACATAAATCTGCCTTACTCAAAATAATGACAGGATTTGATCCACTTTCCCATGCCATTGTTAAATAGCGTTCCAGTCTCCGGATATTAAAGTCTTGGTTCAATGCCATAACGAGAAAAATCGTGTCCACATTTGCAGCAACAATTTGCTCATCCGTCGTTAATCCCGCTGCTTTTCTCGAAAAACAACTTTTTCTCGGAAGTAAATGGTAGATCGTACCTCTGCCTTCCTGAATCCTACCTTCCAAAACTACCCAATCTCCAACTGCTGGATAATCCCCTCGCTCTATTGCTTCGAACCGGTATTTCCCAGACACCTCACCAAGGAGCGTACCCTCTTCTGTCCAAACATGGTACATTCCTTTATGTTCTTGTGTCACGCGACCGGCGATTCGTCTTTTTTCTTCGGAAAAATAGGGTGCTGCTTTTTCAGCCCATTCTTCATTCCATCCATACATTTCTAGTGTCAATTTTAGTTCCTCCTAAAAAGTTAGTTGATCGTCTCTTCCAGATACCTCTTGCGTATTGTAAGTAGACATTTTCACCATGACAAAAAAACCATGAGCTACCACAGCCCATGGTTGTTCTAACTTTTTTTAGAGGTCAAAAACAAACACTTCCAAAAAAACAGGAATGCTTAACTTATATTACACTTTCAGTCTCCACGGGCTGTGCATATACAATTAACTGAGCATATGAGAAAATACTATTTACGTTACGCATATACAACCCTCCTTGGAAAATATTTACGACACCATTGTATTCCTTATTTAACGTTTTGTAAAGTCTTTAAAGTAGTGTAAGAAGATAAGATAAAGATCCGCTCCCATATAGGTAGGAGTTTTAGTGTTTCTTTGCGATAACCTCAATTTCCACTAATGCATCTTTCGGAAGGCGCGCCACTTCCACAGCACTTCGGGCGGGAAACGGTTCTTCAAATTGGCTCGCATAAATTTCATTTACTTTAGCAAAATCATCCATATCTTTCATAAATACCGTCGCTTTTACAACATCGTTTAACGTACATCCAGATGCCTCCAGAACAGCGCGAAGATTGTTAAACACCCTTTCGGTCTGGTTTACTAAGCCTTTTTCCATTTCCATTGTCTCTGGATCTAGACCAATTTGTCCAGAAGAATAGACGAAGTCCCCCACGATTACAGCTTGTGAATATGGTCCGATTGCCTCCGGAGCATGTTTTGTGTGAATAGGTTTTTTCATTATTACGAAACTCCTTTCAAAATGGTTTTATATCAGTTTATCTTTCCACCTGTCATCTGTCTCTGCAGCCTTAAATAGATTTCTATTTGTTGAAAAAGGTATTCCCGTTTTCTAAATTCCTGTTGAGCCGCTTCCACACTCGTTTTTTCAAAATGAATCTCTTGTCCTGGGAGGAGTTGTGCCACCTTCCAAAGGTCAACAGAAATAACATTTGCAATCTTCGGATATCCCCCCGATGTTTGCCTATCAGCCATCAATAGTATTGGTTTCCCATTACCAGGTACTTGAATGGAACCTTTCGTGACAATATCTGTCAGCATTTCCCGATTTTCCTTATAAGGAATGGAAAGGCTCACCGGGAGTGAATCTCTAGTCACTTTGAAAGCTTGGAGCCGGTATCCCATGCGGTCCGATTGATTAGTTATCTTAAATCGGCTCCGATAAAATACGTCTAGCGTTTCTTTCATAAAAAAGTGATCCTGAGGCCCCGATATTACTCTAATCCTTCCCACTAAAGGATAGTTCGGAATAACTGACGCTGACAATTGAAGTTTACGAAGTTTTCCCCAAATCTCACTAATGGTGGATGATCTTAATGAATCCTCCCCTTCAATGACATCGCCCTCCTCCAATGCCCGCCCTTCCATTCCTCCAAACTTCCCTTTTACATATGTTGACTTGCTCCCCAGGACAATAGGAACTTGAATTCCCCCAAGGATGGTTAAATACGTTCTAGCACCATACCGTGGTCTTTCAAAGCATAATAGTTGTCCCTTAAGGACCATCACAGGTCGCCACATGGGGATCTCTTTGCCGTCTATCGTCGGTGTTAAATCTGCACCACTTAGAACAATAATGGAGGACTGTAATGCTCTAAGACTAGGGCCCAACATTGTCATCTCTAGACCAGCAGCATTACGCTCATTTCCGAGCAAGAGATTCCCAAGTTGGAATGCAAAATCATCCATCGCCCCTGCGGGAGAAATACCAACATGCTGAAACCCTGTTCTTCCAAGATCTTGAATTGTCGTATGTAAACCTGGATCTACTACTTCAAACATTTTCATTCGGTCAATTTCCTCCAGGTTTCTGTACGTTAATCCCTAATTCTGCAAATGTTTTTCGGAGCTCTCGTACAAACTGCAAGGCGTGAGGTCCATCCCCATGAACACAAATGGTATCTGCCTGAATGGAAATATCCGTGCCATCCGTTGCAGTAACAAGACCATCCTTTACCATTCGAACTGCCTGTATAACCCCATGATTAATATCCTTGATGACGGACCCTGGCTTTGACCTTGGGGTGAGTGTTCCATCGGGTTCATATGTTCGATCAACAAAAACTTCTTCCACTACTTTTACTCCTACATAATGACCGGACTTCACCAGTTGACTACCTGCCAAAGCGTACAGAACCGGTCCAGAACCAGGAACCTTTCCAAATCCTTTACTCGCATCCAAAACAGCACGGGCAACTGCATCAGCTACTGAACGGTCTTTCGCAGCCATATTATATAAAGCCCCATGGGGTTTTACATGTTGGAGATCTTGGCCGTAGAGTGCTGCAAACCCTTGAAGAGCGCTTGTTTGATATACAACCATATTATAAACATCTTCCGGGGTAACATCCATTACCCGGCGTCCAAATCCTTGTAAATCCTGAAAACCTGGATGTGCTCCAATTCCAACGTTATTTTCTACTGCAAGTTTTACGGTGTGGTGCATGACATTATGGTCACCGGCGTGATATCCACATGCAATATTTGCAGAAGAGATGTACGTAATGACATCCTCATCTTGACCAATTTTATAGATCCCAAAGTCCTCTCCTAAATCACTGTTCACATCTACCGTCCAAGTCACGTTTTCCCTCCCCCCCTGGATAAGACACGATATCTATAGGATATATCCCAGCCTCTATTTCTTTGAAAATCTTATTATATTCCACCTTATTTATTTCGATGAACTGAATCATATCCCCTGCATGAAATAACACGGGATCCTTATTCACCACATATGGATCAAACAATGGAACAGGTGTTTTGCCAATAATCTGCCACCCGCCAGGACTTCCAACAGAGTAAACTCCTGTCTGTGAACCGGCAATCCCAACAGAGCCTGCTTCAACATGTACACGAGGTTCCTTCCTTCGAGGAGTGGCTATTTTCTCGGACATGCCCCCTAAATAAGGAAATCCAGGAGCAAAACCCATCATAAACACACGGTATATTGGCTTAGAGTGAAGTTCAACTACTTCCTTAGCTGTTATTCCGTTTAAGGAGGCGACTTCCTGAAGGTCAGGCCCCACTTCCCCGCCATATAACACAGGTATGGTAATTAACCTGCGGCTCAGTTCCACTCCGCCTTTGAATTCACGTTTCATCTCCTTCCGTTCTATTAGCTCTTTGAGACAAACTTCGATCTCAAACACCACATCTTCATACAAGACTACCAATGGATTATAAAACAAGGTAAGACTTGAATAGGCTGGAACAATTTCCTCCACTCCAAAAACAGGCTGCTTTTCCCTTATGAAAAAAGCAGCCCGATGGACAAGATCGTTAATCTGTTCTGAAATTTCTGTACCAAATTCCAATCGTACAGCTCGATCTCCTAATGGTGATATATAAATGGAAGTTCCTCCGTGACAAGACAAACGGCTCATCAAGATTCCCCCTTTATTTCTATATTTTACGCATCATAATCCGATTCACGAGATGATTATTCCCTTTATACAAAATTAAATCAGCCCGTGATCTCGTTGGCAAAATATTTTCATACAAGTTTACTTTGTTAATCCTATCCCAGATCCCTTTTGCAACTTCAAACGCTTCCAGATCACTGATTCCAGCAAACTTCTTAAAATATGAATCTTCATGTCGGAATGCCGTTTCCTTTAAAATCTTAAACCGTTGTACATACCATTCAAAAATATTATTATCATCCGCATCCACATATATGGAGAAATCAAAAAAATCGGATACCGATAATTGATCCATTCGTTTCCCCTCAGAAACCTTTGGTGGCTGGAGCACATTAATTCCTTCCACTATCAAAATGTCTGGACTCATAATTCGCTGATTCTCGTCCGGAACAATATCATACGTAATGTGAGAGTAGACAGGCACAGATACTTCTCCCACTCCTGATTTCAATTCCGACAGTACATGCAATAACTTGGCAATATTATAACTCTCTGGAAAACCCTTTTTATCCATAATGCCACGTTCTTCTAGTTCCCTATTGGGATACAAAAATCCATCTGTCGTTAATAGTTCCACTTTTGGATTGTCCGGCCATCTGGAAATTAACGTTTTTAAAACACGTGCAAATGTGCTTTTTCCTACAGCCACACTCCCTGCAATTCCGATTACAAATGGGACCTTACCAACCTTCGTTTTTAAAAACTCATTTCTCATTTCATATAACTCACGGGTGGATCGGGCATGAAGGTATAACAAACGGGATAAGGGAAGATAAATATCCTCCACTTCCTCTAAGCTTAATACTTCATTTAACCCTTTTAATTCTTGTACATCCTTCTCTGTCATCGTCATTGGTGTCGATGAACGGAGTGCTGCCCACTCATTACGGTTATGTGAAATATATGGTGTAAAACTTTCTCTTTGATCCATGACACACCTCGACATTGTAGTCTCTCCTCTTATGTAACTGCTTACATTTTTTCTATACGACATATCATACTATATTTTTAGAATGCAATTACCCTTTGACAAAATGCAACGGACTGTCGATCACAACACGTTTACATGGGATCGCACAAATCACTTGCTTCTCAACAGGAATAATTTCCACCATTTTATCATAAGTGACTTATAACACAACACACAAACATCTTCATTGCTTCGCAAGCACCTATGTGTCTTTTCATAGAATAGTATCCGTCGACACCGATCGAAGCTTATTCATGAAGGATTACTCTTTGAGCGCGAACGGTGGGCAGTACCTCTTCCTCTACTAGCAACCGCTACGTTGTCTATCCGTTCATCGGGCAAAACGCCACGTCCTGTGGCATGCCCGAAGGTGTCAAAACTTATAATTTATGATTCCTTCTAAAAAAACGTCTCCACAAGGAAACGTTTTTTACTATCTATTATTAATCCAATTCAAAAGATTCACCAGACGTAACGTTTTATTTTTTCAATGTCAAACAATCGATTAATTAGTCAACCATCCGGAGACCTTTTCCTTTCCAGATGATCATTGTACTAACCATGATTAACGCAGATGCGCTAACTAACATAATGACATCAATCGAGATACTCAACGCCAACAATAAGGTAGTAAACAAGAAGGATATGGGCATTAATCCCATGGCAGAGAAGGAAATGAAGCTCATTACCCTTCCTAAATACTCTTTTTCTGTGTGGTGTTGAATGACTGCAAGTAATGGGATATTGGCTACACTGGATGCCGCTCCAATTAATATGACGAATGCCATATTTAAGTAAAAAGATGAAGATAAACTAAATGCTAAACAAAAAATAGCCAGAGCTAGTATTCCTGCGATGGAAAAAACCCCACGCTTCTTTTTAATATTTAACACCCCTACCAGTATACTTCCTAACACCATTCCCCCTGCAATTCCGCCACTTAAAAAACTGTAGGTTACTTCTGTACCCTCTAGTACATGCGTCGCAAAAATGGGAAGTCCTAACATAAACGGTCCCGAGAAGAGGAGATTTAAAAATACAGCAGATAACATTAATGCTAATAGGAAAGAACTATTTTTAACATAAAGAAACCCTTCTTTAATGGAGGCAAACATTCCACCACCATTTAATCCTAGTTTACTTTGTTTAGAATCTCTCTCCTCCTTAGGCATGTTCCGTTTCATCATTAAATCAATAATTCCTGCAATGAGAAGTGTTGCTGCTGTAATTCCAAAAATCAGAACGTATCCTCCTATGGCAAGCATGATTCCAGCAAGCAGCGGACCAACAATCATGGATGCCTGACGTGTCATATTCAAAACCGAATTTGCACGAGTCAACTGTTCTTCCTTCACGGTTTCCGGTAGAATAGCACTGCTGGCAGGCCAGAAAAAGGCATCCAGTAATCCGAAGATAAATGCCAGTACAATTAGTGGCCAAATAGCAAGAAGGTCGAACATTAACAAGGCGATAATACCTACTAAAAGGACACCTTTAGTAAAGTCTGATATAAACATGACCCACGCTTTACTAACCCGGTCTGCAATGACACCGCCAATAAGCATAAAAACCAACCTAGGAACAGAGGAAGCAAACATGACGATCCCAAGCATTGCTTCTAATCCAAGAAAATTAACAACATACCAGTTTGTTGCAAGGGAGAAAAACGAAACACTAAAACTAGAAACTAACAATGTTAAAAATAACAACACAAAACGGTATTCCTTAAACACAGATGGAGTCTTCGGAACTTTTTGAACCCTTTTATCCAGTGCCACTGTTACTTCAGACATCCTAATCACCCTCTCTTCATACTAACTGAAACACACTTCCAACAAACATCGAAAGTCCTTCTAGAGATTAACGGAATAGTTCCCTATTCCGTTAACATTTTTTCTAACTGCCTTAAAATATTTTGAATTTCATCGCGATTTACTTCAAAGTAAACTTTATTTTCTCTGCGAATCGATCGCACGAGATGTTGCTTTACTAACGTGGACAAATGATGGGAAACTGTGGAATTAGATACTCCTAATTCTTGGGCTAGTTCGTAACCATATAACGGACGAACCTTTAACAATTGCAACACTTTAAACCGTTTCTCATCCGTAATTATTCTTATTGCTTCTAATGTTTCCTTTTCACCCCTACCAACATTAAATACATTGTAATGATTTGTTCCTAATATAAATGCTGTAATATCCATATTATTTTTGTGGACATCAGCAAATAAAATGGATGTGTCAAAAAAATAAGAAACAAAGAAGTGAATATCTTTCGTCTTAGACCATTCAATACCATGTTGGGATAAAAGTTCCCGAAAATACGTATCATTTCCTTGGTTCAGTTCCCCTTCGAGTAATCCCGCATGATCAAGTTGCTTTGAGTTTGAAAATTTTTCCATCGGTTGATAATACTGATAGTAAAATCGCTCAATTAGTTTAATCAACCTGGTTTTTGTCCGTTCCCCATCAAAGATCAAATAACTTAGTTTCCACTTTTCCTGCTCAGGAAGATTCAGTTCTTTTAAAAATGAAATGACCTCGTTTGGATCTTTAAAATCAATCATCCGTTCTTTCTCTGGACCATATCCTGTATGAGTGAAGGCAAAGTATAAGTCCTCATCATTTAGTTGATGCAAGAAGCTTAAAAATGTATGAATATCTGCATAAACTTTTTCATTAATAATTAACGGGACAAGAGTAATACCAAAGTAACTTTCATAATTAAAAAATATTTGCAGTTCCTCCAACATATCTTTCGGCAGCTGTTCCCTCGTTTTTCTTACCCATTCCTTAATCTCCACCGAATACAGTTCTTTGTGCTCCATATCTTCTTCAGAAGAAATCCGTTCATGATTGACAACCATCAACATACTTACGAGTAAATCCACAACTGGTGTTGAAACAAATGTAAAATTCTCCACTTTACCCATGCTTGCACCTCTCGATCGAATGGGAGTTTCGATTCCTATCAAATCTCTTGATTGAATTATAAGTGAAACACTAATTCGATGTCAATCGAAACTCCAATCATTTTTTCTAATTTTTTCTAATTATTTTTCAAATATAAAATTTATCCACCTTTATTTAATGGTTTAAAGCCTTAAATTTTAAATGTATCTTCAAAAATATTAGAAAAATGGAGGGAAGATTTTATGACAATATGAATTGTTTTGTATTAAGAATAAAAAATGATTTTGTTGAAAATTGTGGAAACATCAGAACGAATATGAGTTTTTTCTTATATTGCACCATTTCACCACTTTATCTAGTTAAAATGCCTGTCTTCATTTCACATAGGTTACGGAATTATTTCAAAATTTTTAAAATTGTATTGATTTATTTTTTGAAATATAGTAATTTTCTATTAACGCTAAAATTTCTGAACAATATAACGAACGTGCTTTACATACTATTAAAAATGAATATTTATAAAGGAATTTTGCATGATACACTCCTTAATAACTAATTCTGGAGGTTCTTATGAAAAAACCAGTTCTAGAAGTTAATCACTTAAAAACACACTTTTTTACAGACCGTGGCGAAATTCCAGCTGTTGACGATGTTAGCTTTTATATTAACGAAGGAGAAGTTCTTGGTATCGTTGGGGAATCAGGTTGTGGTAAAAGTGTAACCTCATTATCTGTAATGGGGCTTGTGCCGAATCCTCCAGGTAAAATTGTTGGTGGGGAAATCCTTTTTCGGCAACTCTCTGGAAACAACAATGAAGAAGATCTAGTAAAAGTAAGCAAGAAGCGGATGCGCCAAATACGAGGGAATCAGATCGCAATGATTTTTCAGGAGCCAATGACTTCTTTAGACCCTCTTTTTACTATTGGATTCCAAATCATTGAAGTGATTAAAAACCATCAGCGTATTTCCAAAAAAGCTGCCCGAACAAAAGCAATCGATTTAATCAAACTTGTGGGTATTCCTAGGGCCGAAGAGATTGTGGATGAATACCCACACCAACTTTCCGGTGGGATGCGCCAGCGTGTAATGATTGCTATTGCAATGGCCTGTGATCCGGAAGTACTCATTGCAGATGAACCAACAACTGCATTAGATGTTACGATACAAGCACAGATTTTGGAATTGATGAAGAAGCTTAATCGTGAAAAAGGTACGGCAATAATGATGATTACTCATGACCTTGGTGTCGTTGCAGAAATGTGTGACAGAGTCGTCGTTATGTACGCAGGTAAAGTAGTGGAAGAAGGGGATGTTCGCACCATTTTAAAATCTCCTCAGCACCCTTATACTCAAGGGTTAATCCGTTCTTTGCCAAAAATGCATGAGCGGGAAAGCCGTCTCTACTCTATACCTGGAAACGTACCAAAGCCTGGTTCCATTACAGAGGGGTGCCGATTTGCAGCCCGATGTGACCAAGTATTCGATCGTTGTTACAAAGAAGACCCTGAACTACTTACTTTAAACGAGGGACATACTTGCCGCTGCTTCCTCTATCAAAAGGAAGGGGAGGCTCTCCATGTCTAAACCATTACTTGAAGTTAGGAACTTAAAAAAGTATTTTGATGTTACTGGTGGAATCCTTTCGAGAAAAGTAGGGGAAGTCAAGGCTGTAGATGATGTTTCCTTTTCCGTTTATGAAGGGGAAGTATTAGGAATTGTGGGGGAATCTGGTTGTGGTAAATCCACAACTGGAAAAACGTTACTCCGTCTCACAGAACCTACTGAAGGGGAAGTCATCTTCGACGGAAAAGATATTACAAAACTTACTGATGAAGAGATGCGGAAAATGCGCCGTGATATGCAAATTATATTCCAGGACCCATATGCATCTTTAAATCCGAGACATAAAATTGAGAAAATCCTCGGTGAGCCACTCCTTGTACATGGAATTGGTGACAAAGAGGAACGTCGTAAGAAGGTAAAAGAAATTCTGGAAATTGTTGGATTGCCTGGCGATCATGCCTCTAGGTATCCTCACCAATTCAGTGGGGGACAAAGGCAACGAATTGGAATTGCCCGTGCCTTAATCGTTAACCCTAGATTAATTGTTTGTGATGAGCCAGTTTCTGCTCTGGATGTTTCCATTCAATCTCAAATCTTAAATTTAATGGAAGATCTTCAGGAAAAATTCAAACTAACCTACTTATTCATTGCCCACGATCTTAGTGTGGTCAAACATATCAGTCACCGAATCGGAGTAATGTACTTAGGCCGTATGGTAGAGTTAACGAGTAATGAAGAGCTATATGACAATCCTCTTCATCCCTACACAAAATCGTTATTATCAGCTGTCCCTAATCCAGATCCTGATGTGAAACAGGAGAGGATAATTTTACAAGGGGATGTTCCAAGTCCGTCAAATCCCCCTTCTGGGTGCGCTTTTCATACTCGTTGCCCAGACTGTATGGATATTTGCAAGACGGTACGTCCAGAGTTTCAAGAAATATCTGATAGCCACTTTGTAGCTTGTCATCTTTACGAAGTTAATGAAAATAATTAACTTAGATGAGTGACAAACTACAAGTTTTATAATCTACTACGCAAATAATTAAGGGGGAAACAGAATGAAGAAAAGTCTTTTATTACTTCTTCTGTCATTAGTACTTGTTGTATTTATGGCTGCATGTGGCGGCGACGACGAGCCTAGTGATAGTGGAGACACAGACGATGAAGACGTAACAGACACAGATGATGGTGGAGACGCTGATGGAGACGACGGAGATGCTGCAGAAGAAAGCACATCTGGTGGCACATTAATTTATGCCCGTGGTGGGGACTCTCAAAGTCTTGACTTCGCTAGTACTCAAGATGGAGAATCTTCCCGTATTACTCTACAAATCTACGAATCTCTATTGAGATTTAATGAAAACTCATTTGAAGTAGAACCTAGTCTTGCTGAAAGCTGGGAAGTTGCTGATGATAATGTAACGTATACTTTCAAATTACGTGAAGGTGTAAAATTCCATGACGGAACGGACTTCAATGCAGAAGCTGTATTAACAAACTATGAGCGTTGGTCTGATCCATCTCATGAATTTGCATTCACAGATGATGGCTATGCTTACAGTGTTTATGGAAACCAATTTGGTGGCTTTAAAGGAGACGAAGGTCATATCATTGATGAAATCAACATTATCAACGATTATGAAATTGAATTTGTATTAAAAGAACCTTTTGGTGCATTTTTACAAAACGTGGCAATGAGCTATTTTGCCATTACATCTCCTGCAGCATTAGCTGAACATGGTCCAGCAATTAATGAAAACCCAGTAGGAACAGGTCCATTTAAGTTCGTTAGCTGGACGAAAGATGACAACATCACTCTAGACAAATTTGAAGATTACTGGATGGAAGGTTATCCAAAACTTGATCGCGTTATTTTCCAAGTTATCCCTGATAACTCTGCACGTTTAACTGCTTTACGTGCTGGAGAAATTGACATCATGGATGGATTAAATCCAGATGACTATGAAACAATTCAAAACGAAGCTGGATTACAGGCATTCGAGCGTGAAACAAACAACTTTGGTTACCTTGGTTTTAACTTAGAGAGAGAACCATTTGATAATGTATTAGTTCGAAAAGCAATGCACCATGCGGTAGATAAAGAAGGATTAATTTCTCTTCTATACGCTGGATTAGCAGAACCTGCTAAAAACCCGCTTCCACCAGCTTACCTTGGTTACAACGATTCTTTAACGCCATATGAGTATAATCCTGAATTAGCTAGAGAACTTTTAGCAGAAGCTGGATTTGAAGATGGATTTGAGTTTGATCTATGGGCTATGCCTGTTGCACGACCATATATGCCTGATGCAGAAAGAGCAGCGGAAGTATTACAAGCTAACTTCGCTGATATCGGATTAACAGCTAACATCGTTACGATGGAGTGGGCAACTTATTTAGATGAAGTTTCCGCCGGTTCTCAAGATGTATTTATGCTTGGATGGTCTGGTACTAATGGAGATTCCGACTATTTCTTAGGAAATTTACTTGGTACACAAGGAATTCCTGACAGTAACTCCACATTCTACTCTAACGCAGATGTGGATGCATTATTAGCAGAAGCTAGAACAACGGTTGATGAAGGGGAGCGTGCAGCACTTTATGAAGAAGCTCTCGCAATCATTCATGAGGATACTCCAATGATTACATTGGTACATTCCATTCCAGTTCTTGCTGGTAGTGACCGCGTGAAAAATTATGTTCCTCACTTATCAACAAGTGAACCTTTAACGTTTGTTGAGTTAGCTGAGTAATAACTATTAAATTTATCTTTTAAAACTATTAATTTAATCAGCCTGATGAGGGCAGTGCATGAGGAAATGATTTTAATAATCACTTTCTCTCCTGCCCTCATTTTTTACTAGTTTATAATCTTGGTTTAGTGAAATATCTTTTTTCACTTCATGTACTCGCTTAATCAACTATTAACAAATTCCTTGTAAGACCGCCTTCATTCTTTAAAGTAATACATATGTAAATGGAAGCTAGAGGTGAACTCTATGATCGCTTATACAATTCGAAGATTATTGATGCTTATTCCCGTTTTAGTTGGAATGTCTATAGTAACCTTTGCTATTATTCACTTCATTCCGGGGAACCCTGCAAGAATCATTTTAGGGGATCAAGCCACAGCAACAGCTATAGCGAATTTAGAAGAACAGTTAGGACTAAACCGTCCTTTCTATGTTCAATATTTCAGTTATGTTTTTGATCTTCTAAAAGGGGATCTTGGTACATCTTTAAGAACAAATAGAGCTATCTCTACAGAAATTTGGCCCCATTTAGCTGCAACGATAGAATTAACAATGTTCGCAATGATTTTTGCAATTATCGTAGGGGTCAATGCTGGAATTATCAGTGCCTGGAAACAAAATTCCTGGTTCGATTACTTATCTATGATCATTGCACTTATTGGTGTATCCATGCCCATCTTTTGGCTTGGTCTTATGCAACAATGGATTTTTGCACAAGAACTTGGCTGGTTACCTGCATTCGGAAGGGGAAATCCGAGGGATCCAGTGGAAACAACGACACACCTGTATATTATCGATTCCATTATAAATGGACGGACAGACCAATTATGGACAAGCTTTAAACACCTTGTTCTTCCTGGAATTGCTTTAGGAACCATTCCAATGGCTATCATCGCCAGAATGACAAGGTCAAGTATGTTAGAGGTTTTACGTTCCGATTATATCCGAACCATTGAAGCAAAAGGTTCCAGACCACTATCTGTTATTTACCGTCATGGTTTTAAAAATGCGGTTATACCAGTTCTCACTGTAGTCGGGCTTCAAACTGGTACACTTCTTGGGGGAGCTATTCTTACTGAGACCATATTTAGTTGGCCTGGAATAGGACGTTACGTTTATGAGGCTATTGGTACTCGTGATTATCCAGTAATTCAGTCAGGAATTCTCGTCATTGCTTTTATGTTTGTCATTATTAATTTAATTGTCGATTTACTCTACAGTTACATCGATCCTCGGATTAAATACTAGGAGGGGGGACATCACATGGAAACTGTAACTTCAACAAATAAAGAACCTATGCCAGGACCTGAAAACCAAGAACCAGATATCACTAAAAATGAATCTGTTTCCCCTTGGAAAGAAGCCTATTGGCAGCTAAGGAAAAATAAATTAGCAATTGTGGGAATTGTCATTATCACGTTCTTCATTTTAGTAGCCATCATTGCACCATTATTAACACCGTATGCATTTAATACAATAAATGCTGGTCCTCGTCTAACTGGTCCGTCTGCAGACCATTGGTTTGGAACGGATGATTTGGGACGGGATACGTTTACAAGAATAGTTTATGGAGCAAGAATTTCTTTGATGGTAGGATTCTTTGCAGTAACTGGAGCATTAGTGTTTGGGACATTATTAGGAATTGTTGCCGGATTTTTCGGTAAATGGGTGGATATGCTAATCTCTCGAATCTTTGATATTATGCTTGCGTTTCCGAGTATTTTACTTGCGATTGCTATCGTAGCAATTCTTGGACCGTCATTACAAAATGCTTTAATTGCCATAGCCATAATCAATATCCCTATTTTTGGCCGTTTGGTCCGTTCAAAGGTTATATCAATTAGACAAGAAGAGTATATTTTGGCTGCCAAAGCGCAAGGAATGAAGAATGGAAGAATTCTTTTCCATCATGTACTTCCTAATAGTGTTGCCCCTATTATTGTTCAAGCTACCCTTAGCTTTGGTACTGCAATTCTGGAAGCAGCGGCACTCGGGTTCTTAGGTTTAGGTGCACAGGCACCAACACCAGAGTGGGGAAAAATGCTTTCTGATTCTAGACAATATATTCAATCCGCCCCTTGGACGGTTCTATTCCCAGGTGTCTCCATCATGCTCGTAGTATTAGGTTTTAATATGATTGGAGATGGATTAAGGGATGCCTTAGATCCAAAAATGAAAAACTGATACAAATACCAAAGTGGTTGCCTATATGGGGACAATTCCCCAAAAGACAACCACTTTTTTCGTTTTTATTTCGCCCGTTTAGAGTTTATTCGCACAAGCATTTCCTCTCTCCGTTCCTTCACCTGTTTTTCCACATCCACCTCGGAAGTACATTTAGGACAACGGAGCGCCCTTGATGGGATATCTGAATAACAATACGGACATGTTTTAACCTTAGTGGATTCCATTGGTGCTCTCCTCAGTTTTACCATTTGAATAATCACAAGGTAAGCTGCAAATGCAATGATAACGAAATGGATTACTGTCTCAATAAATACTCCATAATTAATAGTAGCAGCACCAGCAGCCTGTGCTTCCGCTAAACTGTCATAATGACCGCCCGATAAGTTAATGTACAAATTCGTAAAGTTTACTTTGCCTAAAATGAGTCCAATCGGGGGCATGAGCACATCGGAAACAAAAGAGGTTACGATATTTCCAAAGGCAGCACCGATGATTATCCCAATTCCCATGTCCACCACATTTCCCCGAACGGCAAACTCTTTAAATCCTTGAAAAAAACTCATTTTGCCAATTCCCCTTTTGAACAACTATTCTTTTATCAATATATGTAGTTGTCCAAATAAAATATTCCTTTCTTAAACTAACTCTTCATTAAAAAAACTGCTCATTCACAAAAGTTTGCTTGTTTGTTCCTTTCTTCCATTTTTACTTGCATAGAATCCACCTCCTATGACAAAAAATAAAAGGTAGTTATTGGACGTGTTCTTTACTCTAGGAGGTTAAAAACTAATGACAACTAATTATGAAGGTTTACCACAATATCCAGAATCTTTTTGGCTTGACTCTACCAACCGACCAAGTTTTCCAAAGCTAGAAAGAAACGAAAAGGCCGATGTTGTTATTGTCGGAGGTGGGATTACCGGTGTTACTGCTGGCTATTTACTCGCTATGGAAGGAATTAATGTTGCTCTTCTTGAAGGTGACAGGATCTTTAACGGTACAACTGGTCACACTACTGCTAAAATTACTGCACAACACGAATTAATCTATGATGAACTAATGGAACACTTTGGGGAAGACTTTGCAAAAATATACTATGAAGCAAACAACAAAGCACTGGAATTTGCCAAAAATACAGTAAAAGAATTAAATATTGAATGCCAGTTTGAGGAAAAAGATGCTGTACTATATGGCACGGAGGAGAAGTCCGTCCGTAAACTTGAAAAAGAGTTTGAAGCGTACCAAAAATTAGGAATACCAAGTGAATTAAAAGGTGCTGTACCATTTAATGTAGAAGCTAAGAAATCGCTTATCATGAAAAACCAAGCTCAGTTTCATCCTCTTCAATTTCTATTGAGGTTATTGGATGAATTTTTGGCACTTGGAGGCCAAGTGTTTGAAAATACTACGGCAGTAAGTATTATGACAGAGTCTGAGTCAGGTGCTGACGAACTTCAAGTGGAAACGAGGGACGGTCACTACATCACCTGTCACAAAGTACTAAGCTGCTCCCATTATCCGTTTTATGAAGCCGAAGGCTATTACTTTATGCGTATGCACGCTGAAAGGTCATACGTTGTTGCAGCAAAAGGGAATGTGGAAGACCTCCCCGGTATGTACTTAAGCGTAGACAGTACAAAGCGTTCGGTCAGGACAGCGAATATAAATGGGGAAACCCATTTACTTCTTGGTGGAGAGGGGCATAAAACCGGACAAGGTGAACCTACCTTGAACCATTATGAAGCATTACATAAATTTGGCAAGGAGGTCTTTGAGGTTACAGATGTTCCATACCGTTGGTCTGCTCAAGATTTATACACCCAAGATAATGTGCCGTATATTGGACCTGTATCTGCCTTACATACCAATATCTTTGTTGCAACCGGATACCGGAAATGGGGTATGTCCAGTAGCATGATGGCCGCTCATATTTTAAGGGATTATTGCCTCGGGAAAGAAACTCCGGAAATGGAGGTTTTCTCCACAGAAAGATTTCATGCAGACCCAAGCTTAAAGCATTTCTTTAAGGAAAACTGGGATGTGACGAAACACTTTGTGAAGGGGAAACTACAATTTGGTCAGAAAAAACTTGATGATGTTAAGCCTGGAGAAGGTGCTGTTGTCAGGGTGAACGGAAATCGCTGCGGGGCGTACCGTGACGAAGATGGGTCACTTCATCTTGTAGATACCACATGTACCCATATGGGTTGTGAAGTGGAATGGAACAATGGAGAGCGAACTTGGGACTGCCCATGCCATGGTTCTCGATTTAATTTTGATGGTGACGTCGTAGAAGGCCCAGCGAAAAAAGGGTTAGAAAAAGTGGATGCTGATGAAGGGTTAGCATAAAATGATTAGAATGGAGATTGTCCGAAAAAAACTATTTAATGGGACAGTCTCCTTCTTTAATATAGATGCGACCCCAACAAGTTAGTATATACTCTACCATTTTTATGCGGTTTAACATTACTCTCACTAATATTGTCTGCTGGACAGACTTTAATCTACTCTATGATTCCCATTTTCACTACACAACAGATATAATAATAGAAGAATCTAATTTCAGAGGAGTAACCATATGAAAGAAATAATAATCAAATCAATAGAAGAATATCGGAAAGATTTTTACCGGATTAGCCAGTACATTGGAAATAATCCTGAACTGGGTAATGAGGAATTTAAGGCTTGTGCCACACTCACAGAGGAATTGATAAAACATGGATTTAATGTGGTAACTAATATCGTAGAACAACCAACAGCGTTTGAAGCGGTGTATGACAGCGGTCGTACTGGACCTCATATTGGTTTTATGTCAGAATACGATGCCCTTCCCGAAGTGGGACATGCTTGTGGACACAATCTCATTGGGACGATGGGAATTGCAGCAGGGATTGCCCTTAGTAAGGTTATTGAGGAAACGGGTGGTAAAGTATATGTTTACGGGACCCCAGCCGAAGAAACCCGCGGAGCAAAAGTTACCATGGCTGAAAACGGAATTTTTGACCATTTAGATGTGGCTATCATGGCTCATCCAGCTAGTGCCTATGTGAAAAGCGGTTCATCTTTAGCGATGGATGCCATCCAATTTACCTTTAAGGGACGGTCAGCGCACGCTGCTGCATCTCCAGAAAAGGGGATTAATGCATTGGATTCTGTCATTCAAACATTCAATAGCATTAATGCCTTACGTCAACACGTTACTCCAGACGTTAGAATTCACGGAATCATACCTGAAGGGGGAAAAGCAGCGAATGTGGTTCCTGATTATGCTGTGGCCCAATTTTACGTCCGCGCGGAAAAACGTACTGAATTAAATGACGTAGTAAAAAAGGTAAAAGGATGTGCAGAAGGGGCTGCTCTAGCAACTGGTTCTTCTCTAGAAATCTCAAACTATGAATATTCCTATGATGACATGATAACCAATAACGCCTTATCAGACTGTTTTACTCAAAATTTAATCCATCTCGGGGTGAAACAAGAGGAAATTGAAGTGAAATCAGGAGGGGGTTCGTTAGATATGGGGAATGTCAGTCAACGAGTTCCATCGATTCATCCCTTTGTGAAAATAAGCGATACACCAATTACTGCACATACCCATGAATTTAGAGACGCAGCTCTAAGTGACCGTGGATTTGATGGAATGATTTTAGCGGCAAAAACTATGGCTCTTACCGGATATGAAGTGTTAACAGATAAGGAACTATTAGCAAGAATTAAAGAAGAGTTTATTCTTGGGAAACAGTAAGGGGTTACACAAAATCTGCTAAAGAATAGAGGCTGGGACAAAAGTGTTTTAATCAATGAAAAATCCAAACAATCATTATCTACGGAAATATATTCCGCTATCGTTGTGTATGGTTCGGATTTTCAATTAAACACTTTAGTTATGTCCCAGCCTCTTCTGTTATTTATTTAGTTCAATATTCACAAAACCAAAGTGTTTGCTAAATTCCTCAAAACTCCGTTGTTCCTTAATTTCTTGGCGATGCTCATTCCAAATTTTATTATTTAAACCTCGAATCCGATGATAAAATTCATCCACCCTCTCTTGCTGTAACAATTCGAACCCATGCGCTAAGCGGCTTTTGTTCCGAAGGGTAATAAAGTTATTCATCATTTTCAGATCGATATCCTTAATAAGATGTTCCTCAGATGCTTTTAAAATAAGTAGCCCTTGCATTAAGCCAATTTTAGGACCAAAACTTTTAATTTTCCGATATTCATAGAATGTATCTTTTGCAACCTCATTGACCTTATCCATCAGATCTCCTGCATATAATTTATTGTAATCAGGGTTGAATGGTGAGATATCAAGATTCAGCAAAAGTAATCGCTGTGTAATCATTTCTAAACAACGGTAAATTAATAATGCTGCAATATCTGCCTTGTGCTGTTTCCGATAATGATTAGCCATCAAAAACAAATAACCAAACAAATGCCAATACGTTTTCCCGTCTTTTAATATTCTTTCATCACTCAACTCATGTATCTTTGTGAGGGGTTCAATGGCAATTAGCTGATTCGTCAACTTTAATGTTGGAATCTCTTTCAGATTTAACAGCTCTGATATTCGAATCGTCTTAGTAATATGCTCTCCAGCTTCCCGAAACCGCATTGACTCTAAGTGGGAATACCCTGTTGCAAGGTGTTCATACGCTTGATAAGGTTTTGGATTTACTACTCGATCTTGAATCGTCTTAAAAATTTCTATGGCAGTTTCAAAATCTTCACTATTAAACTTGTTAATAGCCGTTCTTAAATCCCTGTCTCCGAACACCTCAAGTGGATCTTCCAAAATAGTTGGTAATTCTAAGCCTGGCTGTGGTTCTTTATGTCCGGGAAAGTGACCATTGTTTTCAATGTACAGAATATCGATACCTAAGTGGTTTGCAGCTAATGTACAGCCGGAAACCATACTTTTCATCCCACCTGTAATATCGATGGCAATTTTATTAAAATCCGCCTGATCAATTTGTTTATTTCGGATATAGTCCTTTATTTTCCCATAGACATCCTTTACATCAGACCCTCTTACCTTGGCATGCTCTACCTGAGTTAATCTTAATCCCGTTAACTCTCCAATAATATCAACGTTTTCCTCGGTTTCTGGTGAACAAATAAAGAAGACATTTTTCGGTTTTAGGGAGTTTATCCAAAGAACTAGTGGATGAATATCATGACCAACCGGCATAATTAAATATTCATAATCATATGGATGTTTTCCAGTTTCCCTTGCATGTTGAACTTTTTGTAAGAACTGTTCCATGACTTGCTGAAATAAATGCTCCTGATAATAATCAGTTGCTGCTTTTCGATCCTTTGAATGGATCTCTAGATAAAATTTGGATTTCTCCTGAAATGTCTCCATGATATATCTTCCCACCTTTACGAATTAACATGAATAAGAAAAGCGCAAGCGCCTATGGTCACGAGCGTAGGGCAGTGGAGGAATGACAACTAGAAGTCCGCTCTTTGACTTCAGTTGTCACTTCCGAAGTGCCTTAGTGGGACAGTAAAAGTGGAAAAGCACCACTTTTTCAGTTCCCATGCGAGTAGGCGGTGGAGCTAGTCTTAATTACTACTGGATTCCCCACCAAATAATTCAAATGGGTTTGTTACATTTGGAGTATTTTTCAACGTCTCCAGTAATTGGAAGTATCCTTTACTATAAACATCATTTCGTTTCCGGAGATTTTCCACAAACTTTTCCGCATAAACTTTTTCCCCAAAGTATTCTGCTAAATGGAGTTCTACCCATGTGGCAAATCCTTCTAATTCTTCCAATGTCATAAAGCGAACATTTAACTGATCGAATTGCCATACGTGGGTCAATTCATGGACTAATGTCATATATGTCTGAAGTTTCGGAGCTCCATTTTCCACCATAACAGAGATATCTAAATTCTCATCCATTGACGCTTTACCAACCATCCTACCAGGATTCTCTGGAACAAATGATAGTCCACTGGAAGAATGCAACGTTTCCGCATTTACTAGGGATAAATCTATATCTCTTCGTAATTCCACACCAAACTGTTCTATCAGATAGGCTCTGCAATGTTCATAGATAGGTATTAATTCACTAACATGATTCACGGCTGATTCACGGCATTCCGGGCAGCGGTTACGTTCGTCATCCAGCACTTCGTAATGTCCTGCAATATACTCTTTGTCACAAAAAGAACAGGAACGTTTCTCCGCATCTTCCTCCACTTCCCTCAACACTTCTGATCCGATTGAACCCTGATGGGCCAACCTACTTTTATGAACAGTATGTCCTGAAACCATTTTTGCAACAAATTGCTCCGTACCTTTTAAATCAAAGATTTTAGGCAACTTTTCGTTGCCGAAACGTAAGTAAGAACCATTTTCTTGCACATCTTCTAATATCCACTTCAAGTAATCGTCTAATATATTCATTATTCCTTCCCAGTTATCTTGGATACTTTCCAATAATCCTAGCTGTGTGGGAGAGTCTTCAAGTACATAGAAAGTAAATTTACCTTGTTCGACACCACTACCCTTTACAGAAACACTAGGGTGCATTTTTCCAAGTATCTTTTCGGGAGCCCGTTCTCCGGCATCTGTATCCACGAAAAAGTCTTCCGGTAATGCTGACGTAAAGGCTAAAAACGGATAGCTGTGAGGAAATAACGTAACAAACATCTGATTTAATAAGAATGAAAAAGTATATGAAATTTTACCTGTATCAGGTTCATTTCCTGGATTCTCATCACTATTTTCTATATCAATATCAATTTTTAACATTTTCCCATTTTCAAAGGAACGATTAACCAAATGACTATCCTTCGCCTCTTCATATTCCACAAAAGAGTAGTTTGAATCAGGGCGGAGATCCACATATTTTTCAAAACGCACATACCCTTTTGTCTTTACGTGAAATGGAACTTCCATTAACGAAAACTGTAGTTTTGACCCATTCATATATTGTGGTGCTTGTTTCACCGTATTTTTGACGTTGTCCAGTTCCAGTTCGTAATTTCTTTCCTGATGATAAATGAATGCTCTTTTCTGGGCGATATAGGAAACTTCCATATAACCAAGTGCTTGGTGAATTTTATCTATGCGATAAAGTTCCCCATGGAAAACATGCTCCTGACCGGGTAAGTATCGTTGGCTTACATGTCCCTCAAAAAGGTAATCAATAATTTCACCTGATTGCTTTCTCACCTTTAGTATTCTTTTTTCTTCCATCGGAAACAGGGAGGCAAGTTTTTCCGTAATATTATAGCTTATCTCATCTTTAAACTGTTTTGCTTTCCCATCAAAGACCCTACGCTTTCTAACTTTTAAGGCTTCCTTTACTTTGTCCTCTGCTCCAAGCAATTCCATAAAACAGTGTTGTAATTGTTCACGAACAGGGATATCAGGGTCATAGTGATTCTTAGAAAGCATATCAATGACATCCCTCTCCAGGACATAACCATTCATAAGCCTGTCGATCAAAGGTTTTATGATCCCCAAAGGCGTACCAGGCTGTTTCGATGATAATGGGGAGATGGTCCGATTACTGCCCATATGGAATGAAATGTTCTTTCCAAGATAATCACGTAATAAATATGGTGGGGATATAATATGAATAAAACTGCTTTGTCTACCATTCGTCCACCAATGAAGTAATGTATCCACCAGGTTATAATCCACATCCCTGACAAACATAAATGCGTGCTCTTTTTCAGGGACAGACCAATATTGGTCATAAACTTCCACATTGTTTTTCATACTCCGAATTTGAGTATCTGTTAATCCAAAGTCTAAAAGATGCTCTCTGTTATCCAATAAATCCTCCATACTTTCCCTGATCGGAAGAGCTTCTTGATTTATAAATTGCATGGATTCTATATAAAACTTTTGCGCAACCATTGCTAATACCATTTCTCCTGTTATCGTACGGTAGTGTAACTTTGGAAAAATCCGTTGCTGGAAACGTTCATCTCCTTCCAACTTCCAAACCATATATTTTATATCAGGAGATGGCATTCTTTTTGCCAACATATCTTCCGGTTTGATTTGAAATGCTTGCCTGACTGCTGTTTCCAGCCCTTCATACCATTGAGAGAAAACCCAATAAACTGGACGCACTGGCAGTTTGTCCATCAATTGCAGTGTAAAACGCTTTAGGCTCGGTATATCATTTGCAAGAATCCGTTCCCCTTCCAAAATAAGAATCGTGTCATATGGGACTCCATTGAAATCTTCCGTTAAAAATGGCACCGTACCCTTTTCTTGGATTTGGTGTACATCCATTAGCAAGATGTGCGGGGAAATATTGTCTTCTAATGATCGTTCCAATGTTTCGATAGACCAAAGATGTTTTAAGCCATTAGCACCATGAAAGCCTTCCTCCAACCATTTTTTTGCTTCCTTCTGTGCCTGTTGATTTTTCAATACAAGTACCACCCTATGATGGTTGACAAGCCTGGAAATAATAGCAGGGACCAAATATGGTTTTACCTCTCCGTAAAGGGGATCTTCCACCAATATATCCTTCCCTTCCAACATTTCCCTCGTAATGCTAATATATGTTTCCCGTAATGTTACCCCTTGGTTCCGAAGTCGCTGCAAAATAATCTGTAGTTGTTGTTCCGTCTCCGAAGAGGTATTCTTAAAGAAATTGTAATCTCCATTTTGTGTTTCCATCGTATGAACCGGTGATAAACTCTGTTCTCCATTGGCTATTATTCTTTCTGGCCAAAGCTTTTGATAAGCCTCATATAGAGGGGCATGATTTGACAGAATTCTAGACGATGAATCTTCTCCACTGATTTTCCCAGGGCGATAGGTTGGGGTAAGTCCCCCTAAAAACCACATTATTTCAAGAAAGATGATTAACGAAACAGCAGGATAAGTTGGAAGCAAGAAAGCTAATAGCCCCCTCAATTCAAAAGGCAATACAATGATGTAAGATAGGAACAGAATCACTGCTATTAAACTACCATAACGAAAGAGAAGACTTAAAAAGTACCAGTCCGGTTTTAACGTAATACCCCTATGGTCTTTCCTATAGAAAAGGGCAACTGTTCTGTCTTTATTACCATTGGATACAAGTCGATAGCGCCAATATTTCGGAATAAGACGAATAAATTTAGAAATTATCCAATTTATAAATCTGGTTAAAACAGGAACCTTTCTCTGGAATAAACCTCCTATCCATCTTAATCCCAAATCCCCGATTTTAAAAATTAGCTTCACAATAAAGAAGGCAACAATTACTAATACATTAAAAACTAGAGCCGAATAAAACTGTAAGGAAGGTAAATAGGCAAATACCGTGTCCATTATGGGTAACACATTCAAAAGGTCAAATCGCAAAATAGTAATTGAGATTAGAATAGCAAGGATTGGCGCCCAAAGTTGTTTATATCTATCCGCTTTTTTGTAATTTAATTTATGGAGGAGAAAAATAAGTCCACAAGTTAGTAGGATGCCAAAGAAAATTATCCGTAATTCCATCATGATAAATACACCTGATCCTTTTCCAGTTTTATATGAGTTAATAACCGCAGTTTTCCACTATCAATAGTGGTTCCGGACTGACCTATGTGGACTTCCGTGGTAAATCGCTCTGTCAATCCAGTTTCCCCACAAACAATAGGGGAGTAGATGACATTATTTATAATATCTTCAGAAGGTTTAAATTTAGCTTGAACGAACGCTCTTCTCTCTTCATTCTCTTCATCTCTTTTTTCTATGTGTAGATAGTGAGAGATATGCTGCAGGGAATCCAACGCCTCTCGGACACTTTTCAAATGAAATCGAAGTAGATGATTTTCCTCTTGTTCCATAAGCAGGAGTTCCTCCACTTGCATTCTTTTCTTCTGAGTTCTGTCTAAAGCATAGAAAATATTTAAGTATTCATTTGTGTCCCGGTGTTTATCCCCTTGATCCTTAAATAGTTTCTTCTGTTTGTCCTCTGTGTCCTTTAAATAATCATGAATGGGTTGAGTAATTCTTTTTACCGCTATATAGGACGTGCCTATGACAGAAATTGTGGTTAATGCAGGAAAAATCCATTGATGCCATTCAGCGATAGCAGGTGGCCAATCCATAATTGCAAGCATGGGTCCTGTTAATCCTAACCATATGAGGATGCTAGTAATATAAATATTTTTTTTTGAGGGATAGGCTCTAATCTGATTGGTTAATTCGAATTCCGTTTCATTACAAAAATCTTTCCACTTATTTATTTCTGTTAATGGTGGTGGAGTATATCTTTCCAATTGAAGTAATAACTCTATTTCCTTTTTCCTTAGTTGTTCTAAGTACTCATAAATTTCCAATTCCTCATGTTGCTTTGTTATTTTTTTTCTTTGAAGCACCTTAATGGTGCGTATTCCTGATTTCGCATCCTCTATCATATCTTTTTCACGATCCATTAAATCTTCCATTATCTTTTTAGTCAGTTGTTTCCAATCAGTAACAATAGTATTTTTCCTTTTTCCTTGAAAGACTGGAAAATCAAATGGGTCCTCTTTTATTTCCAATGCCGTATGGGGATGGGGTTTCGTTTCTTCAAATAACGTAGTCACCATCTCTTCCCGTGACATCAATTGATTTTCAAGGGAATAAATCGCTGCGTTTAAAACCTCATAATATTTTTGGAACATGCTTTGGAAAGATTCACTGTCGATTTTCTCTTTTAATTCGTAGACACTCCCATCTGGAATTTTCCCGTAAATACTGGGGTTGTCTATGGTGGTATTAATAAAAGCAATAACTTTTAACCATTGTTCATACTTTCTTTGTTTGGAGAACGGGGAAACATGGTGTCTCAATAACTTAAATCCTTCTTCTCCTTGAATCGAAAGTGTTTCTTTCAGAACATTTTTAAGCATGCCAGAAGGTTTAAACGTTCGAAGGTCATTGTGCAATGGCGGTGTTAATTCTTTTTCCAACCGTTCCATAAAATAATCAGAAATATCTTCTTTCATGAAAACAGAGTAAGCATCTAAATATAATGCATTTTCATTTCTATTTTCATAAATCCCTTGTTTCTCTTCTAGACACCGCTCAAATACTCTCTCCACTTTCTGCTTTCGGATCAATAAGTCCGCCATGAATTCTTTAGTTGGTTTTTCAATAAGTCCCACTTCCTGAAGGTTTATTGCTTCTCCCCAAGCCTGATCAAGGTTATGGAAATCCTCTTCACTCCAAAGATTTGTATCCTCCTGAATAATGTTTCCTTTCGTTAAATAGCCGTTAATATCCATTTGTACAGATATCTGACTGACTGTATCTTCTGGATCATCCCCGTTACCATTATGTAAAGAATCTAAAAGGATAGCGGCAGCCATTGCTGGTGCCGCCTCTCTTTTTTCAAGGGGATGGATTAGTTGTGTTTTCAGTCGGTTGAACTGATTAACGAGCCTGTTTGACAAAGACATGGGAGCGTCCAAATGCATCAGTATGATAAGCTGCCAAGTTTCTTCATGCTTCTCAATCAACTCATTATAGATCTGTTGGAATGTATGATGATAGCCCTTTTCCACATCATACGGTATGCGTAAAAGGCGAGCATCTTTTTCATGATGGTAAAAGAATGGCTCAAATAACTTCCACTCTGGATGTGCTGTGTCATCTGTGAGCAAAATGGTTAACATTTGGTTCATCCACCCCTTAAACAATGGAATAATTAGTTATGCTGTAGCAATTGGTCTGTTTTATTTTTAATTAATGAATTCCATGTTGTATATTCCATTGACTCTTCTTCCAATTCTTCCCGATAAATGGACTCACTCCATAATTTATCAATAAATGATGCCGCTGCTTTCCGAGCTTCATTTTCTCGATTTTTCCCATAGATTTTTGTGAAGTACTGTTCGATTTCCTCTAAGAGGCGCCTTCTGAGACGTTCCCCCTTTTCTGGAAGTGTGTTGTCCCCTAATGCTTCCCTTTCATAAGACAATAAGACATCAAATATATTTTTCACATGATTTTTACCAAGATGTGATAAATCTAACGAACCAGTAACGAATTTATGTTCTTGGATCGTTTTGATCCGGCGTTGATCCTGAACCGTTCTTTCTTTAAACCGGGCGAGTATTTCTTCATAAATTTTAGGATTATGAGCCAATGCCTTGTGTAGAAGGTAGGTCTCTTCCTCAACCTTAGCGCCACTTTGACGGATGAGTGTGGGACTGTCTTCCCCATCATATAAGTAGACCATGTGTCCATCATCTTTCACTAGTGTAATCCAACCGTATATAAGACCTAGTATTAGAGCACGGTCATTTTTTTCCGTATCAAGCTCCACTTGATTTTGGTTGAGATCAGGCATAAAGGCTGGAACATGCCAATAACGGTCTAAGTGTGGTGTTACAGTTGATTCACCTCTATTTAACCTATCTACTCTCTTACGGTAGGCTTCATAATAGATACCTGGTAATTGCTTGTGAGTATCTGACTCTTCTCCTGAAGAGAACTTTGTAAAACTTTCAACTGTCAAACCATAATGGGCCCTGTAGGAAACCACTTCATAGCGTGAAAATGCTTCATCAACCACTTCTTTTCCGGAGAAAATTTGATTCATGACTGCATTCCCCAGCTCTTCTTTTACTTGTGTATGCATTCCCCAAAACTTTAATTCACGGTGGTTGTCGATTCTTGGGATAAACGGAAGGGACAATTGATCCAATGCACCGATTTTCTCTTCCACATGTTTATTTGGATTTATTCCAAGATGGCGCCCCTCTAATCTTAGAGCCTGAATTATGGAAAGATCAAGGCGGTCATGGTAACGTCGTCTAAGTTCATCTCGACAGTGCCCTAAAACGTGCTCCCGATATAATTCTTCCACACGGATTTCCTGAAGGTAGTTACTATACGTCTGCTCATTTCTCTTACAGTACTGCCGATAATGACTGAGATAGATTTGACGACTAATCTCCTCAGGAAGGATCCCCTGGTCCACAGACCCCCTCAATGATTCCCACATATTCTCCATCATTTGCTTTGTGCCTAATACATAATTAATTGTGGGATCGTTGTTATGTTCAAACTGCACTGCCAGTTGGTTTATTTCCATCAGTAAAGAATCCCTCGTATCTTTGAGGTTATCAAAGAAACGTTTCCAGTCATCAATCATCTTATTAACTGCCTGTTCGATAGAGTTAAAAACTAACTGTGTCAATAATGCATGTTTATAGTCATTCAAATCACGGAGATGTCTGTAGGATTTATCCATATACTCTTTAACAAAATCCTTAAATTGGTTACGGAATAAACTGCCCACTAATCCTTGCTCTAAGGCGCGGTCTACCCTCATGACAGCTGACTCGATTGTATCCGTTTCCTGAAGATTAAACGCCGCATCATAGTCTTCAATATCCCTCTTAAGATCACGGCATACCTCTCTTAATTTAGCCGTTTCTTCTTGGAGGATTGCTTTAATTTCATATAACATGTATCTTACAGCTACTGGATGCACTGGTTTATCTTTTTTTAGGAACCACGTATTTAAGCGAAATTCTTGGCCTTCTGCTCCATCAGGACTATCTGCATCTTGATCGATTACTTGGTGTGAAAGGAAAGTTCGGTATTCGTACACCTTCTTGTTTATCTGGTCTTTATACATCTTCAAGTGTGCTTCCATTTCTCCAATTTCACGTTTTACATAATTCTTCAATTTCATTTTGCCTTCATCCACACGACAATTGTTTTCAAAGACTCCAAGCTCCTGGTCTTGTTGAAGAACGGTGTCAATTCTGTCCTTCACTGCATCAATAAAGAGCTTTGCCTTTGAATCTCCTTGTTTACCTTGTGGCAGCTCTTCTCTCGTTTGATTAAATGCCTGTTTAAAAAATGGATTAGGCTTTTCATCATTAACAAATTGCTCTAGATTCCAACGATATCTTTCTCCACGGTCAGGCCGCTCCCTGTTGATTCCACGTCGCAAATCATTTTCATATCTCTGTCTCTCTTCCTCATACAATTTATCGAGCACAAGCCACGATTCATCTAATCCACTAACAGACCAGCGGAGACTGCAATATTCCAGTACATCTTTGTAAGGATAAATAAGGGTCGCTGCTCCTGCACCACAATACCGTGCTTTCCCTTCGGAACTGATCAACTCTAAAATTTGATTATCTTCCTGTGAGAAGTGTTTTAACGAGATGGGACTGAACAACTGTAAGAATATAGTTCTTGACATTTGGTCTACATATTCGCTTGCAGATGGAAGGTTTTGTCCACTTAAGTTCTCGTAGTCATACAAAAAGCAAAAATCATAAGGGAGCTGTCGATCTGTAACAGCATGTGTTGTTCGACCAAGTAGATCCACCTGTCCCGGGCGGTATTCCAACTCTATTGTCACATCTTCCTCATTTTTCAGCTGACCTGAAGCACTTTGGGTTATGGCATTAAGTTCCTTTAAAGAGGCATAACCATTAGCACGGACCGATTCCCATTCTCTTTGGTCAATGGTATTTGTTCGAACTAAAATATCAGGGAGTAAGAAAGCCCCACGGATTAACACACTGGACTGGCCAAACTTTTTCTCCAGTAGTTCCCTTAAATACATGGCCACTTGAAGGAATATTCCTGACCCAGTTCCCCCTGCCAGGGAGCTAATAATAATTACTCGGACTCCATGGATTAATTTTTCACTTGTTACTGGAAAAATACGGTCTATACTTTCTTCTAAGGAATTTAGTTTTTTTTCATCCATTGCAGAACGGAATGCTAATCTAGAAACAGCTCGAACCTGCCCTGCTCCCTGTGTCATATTTTTCTTTCTTAAAGTCGGATTATCTGGAAACCATTTTAATAATGACGGGTTCTGATGAAGATATTCTCCCACAGACTTTTTTGTACTAGTTTGAGTAATATTGTCAGTAAGGTGCTCCATTTGCCGGATAGTATTTACATCTGTGTCAAAGGCATGGATAGCTACATTTCCACGACTCTCTAATGGGATATTGCCATAAATTTCATTGACAACCCCACTCCCCATACCACCTAAACCAACTAATATTGTAGGTACTCCATTTGCCATTCCTTGCCTCTCTCCTCTCGAAAGTCTAGCAGTCTAGTAGATTCTTTCTAAATATATATAAAGTAAGTATTGCTAGTGTAGTAGTCACGATGTTCTCTTACCGACGATAATACCGATATGTTTCTTCCGTATGACCGAACTCCCTTGTAATTGGATCATTTGTATAAATGGCATGATCCTTTTGGCCTGCCTGATCCTTGAGTAACCTTCTTCCAATTCTCATCTCTGGCTGTTGGCTTTCCTTCGCAAGTAAAATTCTATCCTTGGTTGATGCTGCCTTAAATGTTAATCCATCTATATTTATTTTTTCAGGGGTGTATGGAACAAACCACCGTTTGAAAAAGGAGGTACGGAATAAAATCGTTGTCTTCGTGGACGGCAGTCTCCTTCCACTAATGATTTGAGTTCTCTCTGATTCCATATATGACGATTGCCTGTCAAAACGATCCTTTTTGAAAATACCTATAACATAAATAAGAAGTAATAAAATTCCAAGTAAATAAAGGATATATATCCCGTATTTTTGCATAAACGGAATATCTGTTACCTCAATAGTATCGCTGGATACAGCTGTTTCTTCCGCATATGGGCCGTAAACCGTTACTTCAATTTCCCTTTCCCCAGAAGATAAAAGAAATGGAAATCTTGGGGGATTCACGTGAATAAGTATGGATGAACCATCTTGTTCCCATTCCACATCCAATGAGCCGCCTGACACATTGACTTCAATAGACTCGAAGATGTTCGCTAATTCTACTTCTGTAATTGGTTCTCCATTGATATACGGCGTAAAAGATAACGGAGCAGAATCTTCTATCTCATCAATTCCATATTCCCATACACCATGATTCTTGTTTAATTCCCATGTCCTTTTGGGAACCCCGATGATGGGATGTTCTTTTTCTTCCTGATAAAACCCTTGTATATAACTTTTTACGTTAGCCTTGGTTGGGTCTTCTGGCATGATAAAAGGTGAGGTGAACGCTTGGAGCGCCGGCTCCCATTCTAATATCATATCTTCTCCATCTATGTTGGCAGTTACTTCTACATTCGCGGTAGCGTCCTGTGATGTAAAACTAAAAGGTTCCCCAGTACCACCCCTTTCCGTGAATCGGACAAGCAATTTCATTTCCGTTCCATAAAAGAATGTATTCGGGTCAGGATTTAAGTCGCCATTATCTTCTACTCGTTTAACACTGACTTCAAAATCAATGGCAGGTTCAGCAATGAACTGATAATCTTCTAAGTCTATTTCCTCGGAAAATGTAAGGGTATAGGTTCCTTCAGGTATCACCCCTTCCACCTGATCATGACCCACATGGGAAACTGCTCCATAAATAGTTTCCCTAAGCTCATATGGGTCGTAGGGGGATTCTATTTGATAGGGTCCATTCATTGCATATTCCCCTTCGGACCCATTGACAGTAAATTTATTTAATTCGTGTGTGACATTTTCCCCACTTTGTTGTTGTATGACAGTGATTCGCTTTAACGGATAAGGAGATTGTAGGGTGACTTCCTTTCCTCTTATTTGAGGATTGAGAGTGACATTCGTTTGTTCCGCTTGTGGATCTCTGTTTGTCATAATCGCTGCAACTTCATTAATGCGATCAATGATTTCCTGTTCTGTCTCTGCCCTTAAATTTTCACCAGCAAGTGTCCTGTCCCATACCTCTTCCTTAAAGCGGGCCATTTGGATAACTTCATCTTCCGTTAAAAAGGACTCCATCGTTACAAAAATAGATTGAAAGGATACATCCTTTTGTTCCACTTCATTTTTGAAATCCTGTAACGTTTCATATGCTTTTCTGTAATTTTCCTCCAACTCCGTCTCATCCGTTGTAATCAAATAATCTAAGTCATTAAAGGCTCCATCCATAACGATAATAAACCAATAGTCATCATTAGGATACTGCTCCATATTTTTCCTCATGTTAGATAATGAAGTGTGTACTGTATCAAACGGGGTCCAACCTGATTCTTCCCAATTAAAAACTCGGTTAATTTCACCTTGCCTTTCATTGTAGGATAAGCCCAACTCATTCACGTTGTGTTCCTCACTCATCCTAACGACATGGAGTAAATCATTCTCCCCTAGAAGTGCGGTTAAACTCTGGAGGGCATAGTTTGCCAACTTCCAGTTATCACTCGGGAGACGTTCCCCTGTTTGTGGGTCAGTTGTATACCACATACTGCCCGAATCATCATAAATCATTGTGACATTTCTACGTTCAAGATGATCCTCCTCTGCCAAGACAGATTGGGGGAGTGGTATGTGACTAACTAGCACGATAAATAAAAGGGTTAAAATAAATGTCTTTTTCATAGTTTGATTCTCTCCAATTTTAAAAGATAAGAAAGATAAGTTTTTGCACCTTCGGGCATTGTCTAGCTCCACTGCCCTACGCTCGTGAGCCTAGGCGCTTGCGCTTTTCTTTGTCTAGCTCCAACGCCTACTCGCTGCGGGGCACTTCGGAAATGACAACC
>NZ_JAHQCS010000175.1 GCF_019042215.1 Evansella tamaricis
AACAAGAAGGTCGAGGAAGCAAGCGAGAGAGGACCGGAACGTACTTTTAGGTACGTGAGGATCTGAAAGAGAGAAGCTGACGAAGAGATTCGCCGTTTATTTTAAACAATATAGGCTGGCCTAGCTCAATTGGTAGAGCAACTGACTTGTAATCAGTAGGTTGGGGGTTCAAGTCCTCTGGCCAGCACCAAAACGCATTATTTTTTGTTGGGCTATAGCCAAGCGGTAAGGCAACGGATTTTGATTCCGTCATGCGCAGGTTCGAATCCTGCTAGCCCAGCCAACTTTTCTGTAAGCATCATGAGTATCATCGAAGAAATAACTACGAGCCATTAGCTAGGAGCAAATCATCGTGAATACGCTGCGACTTGTCTCGACGGATAAGCCTCAGAGGAAAGCAAGTAGAGGAAGAGACACAGTGACATCGGAGCGAAACATCGTCCGTAAGCATCATGAGTATCATCGGAGAAATAACTACGAGCCATTAGCTCAGTGACGAGCGTTACATCTCGAGTTAGCTGCGAGTTGTTTCGACGCACATACAATCGGAGCAATTCTAGCAGAGGAAGAAACAGGTAAGACCACGGAGCGAAACATCGTCCGTAAGCATCATGAAAAATCATTGGAGAAATAACTACGAGCCATTAGCTCAGTGACGAGCGTTACATCACGAGTTAGCTGCGAGTTGTTTCGACGCATACACATCCATGAAAAATCAATAAGAGGAAGAAACAGGTAAGACCACGGAGCGAAACATCGTCCGTAAGCATCATGAATATCATCGTAGAAATAACTACGAGCCATTAGCTCAGTTGGTAGAGCATCTGACTTTTAATCAGAGGGTCGAAGGTTCGAGTCCTTCATGGCTCACCATTTTTATTTTAATGCATATGGTGATAAGAGAATGAGCAAAGCTAGAAGAGGAAGAAACAGGGACTACGGAGCGAAGCATCGTCCGTGAGCTCCATGAAAAGCATCATTGAATATACAACGGGGCCTTAGCTCAGCTACGAGCAGACCTTCATTGAGGATTCTGCGAGTTGTTTCGACGCATATACATCCAAGGGAAATCAAGAAGAGGAAGAAACAGGGACTATGGAGCGAAGCATCGTCCGTAAGCTTCAAGAATAAGCATCACTGAAATAACAACGGGGCCTTAGCTCAGCTACGAGCAGAGCTTCTATGAGGAAAACGTCGAGTTGTTTCGACGCATACACATCCAAGAAAAATCAAGAAGAGGAAGAAACAGGGACTACGGAGCGAAGCATCGTCCGTAAGCTTCAAGAATAAGCATCACTGAAATAACAACGGGGCCTTAGCTCAGCT
>NZ_JAHQCS010000176.1 GCF_019042215.1 Evansella tamaricis
TGAGCATGGGCGAGAATGGGAGAGCCTGAACCAGGGTTAAATGAACCAGGTTCCGTTGAACCAGGTTCAAAACCCCCAGGTTCAACCGTGAGCAAACAGGTGCATAAACAAGTTTAAACCATCTAAAATGAACTACATACTTGAACTAATATATCCTGTAAACTGAATCCCATATGAAATATAAAAGATGTAAATTTCAACAGACAAGTTAACGGACAAATAGCATAGTTTTTTTGGTCATCGTTCCTTACATTATGGAAATTAAGGTACGATTGATCATTCATGTACACCTATTCTTTGATATTGCATAGTATTACAATATAATTGTTTTTAATATGAAATTAACGCTAATATAGTACAACAGATATAGCAATGTTAGAAAAAACATAAATATTAGTAAAATTTGGCTTAAAATGATATAATTTTCACAAGTGAATAAGAAGCTCTTCAAATGAAATTTTCACATAGGTATTCTATTGCCACAATTACGAGTAAACTTATAGGAATTAACAACATTAACAACATTAGAAATTAACAACATTAGAAATTAACATCATTAATAAAGATACTGCTATATAGTTTAGTTTGTAGTACATCTATAATTCAAACATGAATGAATGAATCAAATGTTGGGAAAAATATCTCCATTACTTTAAAATTACACAGATAAAGAAAATAAGCTGTAATTGAATTTTTGTGAATGGAAGGGTTCCAATATGTAAAGACCTATGAATATCTCATTTTAATCGTGTTTTTGTACAAATATGATACTATTTTATTTTTTCTGCTATCACCGAAGCAAAATTACTAACACTTTAAAATTTTGGGAGGAGAATTGAAATGAGTACTGTAGAGTATATTAAAAATTTTGTAAAAGATAAAAATATAGCGTCAATCACACCAACATCAAGAAGTGGAGTAAAAAAAGTTTGTGAAAAAATGGACTTAAATAAAAAGGCTGTCATCGTTGAATATGGACCTGCCACTGGAGTTTTTACCGAGTATTTACTAGAACGGATTACAGATGATTCCGTTATAATCGCCATTGAACTAAATGAGAATTTTGTGAAATACCTAAATGCTAATTTTAATGATCCCAGGTTGAAGGTTCACCATGGAAGTGCCGTGGATGTGGATGGATATATTAAGGAACATGGCTTCTCAAAAGTTGATTATGTCATATCTGGTATTCCCTTCTCTTTAATGCCTAACGAGGTAAGAAAAAATATTGTTCAGAAAACTAATGAGGTATTAAAAGAAGGAGGTAAGTTTCTGCCCTATCAAACTTTCTTCCAGAAGGACCGCCATTTAAAAGATCATTTAGCAGAAGAATTTCAGACAGTAAATGATGAGTATCAATTTAGAAATATCCCTCCGATGAGGGTATATGAAGCAATAAAATAGTTTTCGGAAGCAATTTAGATCAGATGACACTGATCTAAATTGCTTTTTTTAGCTCAAAACACCAAAAAGTTATAAAAAGATGAAAATACAAAGATTGCTTTTGTCTAAACCTCTGAAATTCGCTAAAATAAAGGTAGACATATATAGACAAGGGTTGAAACTAATGAAATCATATATAAATAATAAAAAAGAAGAAATGCTTCAGTTATTAGGAGATCTTGTAAATATGGAAAGCGGTACTTATGATAAACAAGGTGTAGATCAAGTTGGGAGTTTTTTGAAGAAAATGTATAATCAACTTGGTTTTACAGTTGATGTGCAAAATGAAGAGAGGTACGGAAATCACCTTGTCCTTAAGCATATAAATTGTAATGATGAACCTAAAATTATTATTGTTGCACATATGGATACTGTCTTTCCAAAAGGAACTACTAAAAAAAGACCGTTTTCCCATGATGGAAAGCGGGCATATGGTCCTGGGGTTATTGATATGAAAGGGAGTCACGTCTCTCTTCTATACGCGATCAAGGCATTAACTAAAGTGGATGAAAATTGTTTGCAGAATATATTAATAGTTTTTAACAGTGATGAAGAAATTGGATCCCCATCCTCCAGAAAATTAATCGAACGTTTAGCAGAAGGGAAGCAGTACGCGTTAATTATGGAACCTTCACGTGCAAACGGGAAATTAGTTTCCAGCAGGAAAGGGGGAGGACGTTTTATGTTGAAAATTACTGGCAAGGGTGCCCATTCAGGAATAGAACCGGAAAAAGGTATCAGTGCAATTGAAGAATTAGCTCATAAAATCACCAAACTTCATCAGTTAACAGACTATGAAGAAGGGATTAATGTTAATGTCGGCTTAATTAAAGGTGGAACATCCTTAAATACGATTGCCCCCCATGCGGAAGCTCAAATAGAGATGCGTGTAAAAACGATGAAACAAGCTGAAGAAGTATCACAGGAAATAAAGGAAATATGTTCACACCCGGACGTCGAAGGGACAAAATTAGAACTTAAAGGTGGAATTACACGGCCTCCAATGGTAAAGAACGAAAAAGCAAAATGCCTTGTGTCATTAGTTAAAGAAATAGGAGAAGAGTTAGGGATTATAGTGGATGATGTATCAACTGGTGGAGGTTCGGACGGTGCGTTTACATCGGCTCAAGGTGTTCCCACAATTGATGGTTTAGGACCAATTGGGGGAAATGCTCATAGTGATAAAGAATATCTAGAGATTAATTCCCTGGTGGAGCGAACTTTATTATTGGCGAGGATTATTCAAGTTTTATCAAAAGATAGTGCGTCTTAAAGATAATAAGGTACAGAGGGAAGGTGACGCTTTTGAATAAAATAAACTCTTTTGAAAATACTTATAGGAATTTGATGACCGAATATAAAAAAACTGGGGATCTGGATAAATTAGAAAAGATTTATAATTTAATGGATAAACAAATATATGATGAGAAGACGATGTATCATTTGAAAGACCTCGCTTATAACAGGATTCAAGCCTTTGAGGGAGAAGTAACATTAACACCCATTTTAAAATACCGGAAAGCCGTATTGCTGTTATTATTGCAACGTCGTCAGGAAGCATTGAAAGAATTTAAACTGTTAATCCAAGGGGAAAAGGTTGAGCCCTTTATAAAAGACCGCTCAAAATGTTATCTCCTAAAATATTTTGACGATGTGATAAGGACAAGAGAAGCACAGGAGTTTTATGAGTCAATTCATAAATCAAAGGATCCTACTGCATTACATATGCTCGAAGATTTGAAATTATCGCAGAGCTATGATGTATCAGATTTAGAGGATTCACCAGATGATAGGATAGATTATAACATTGCTTTTACATCTGACGATTACATAGAACTGCCACTAACGAATAGGGTGACAGAAATAAATTTTCGAATGAATTATATTCCTGAAAACTTTGATTTGTACCTTGATCAGGTTAAGGAAGAATATTACATTATGGGTGAACAACTATCTTTAACTTCAAAAGAACTAGCGGCTTTATTTACAATGGCGCGCATTGCGGATTGTACAATAGGGGACTTGTACGTTGCTATATACAAGGAGCCGTACGAATATATAAAGCGACAGAAAGATAAACTTCAACAATTTACTAGCCGCCTAAGGAGATCCAAGTTAGTGCCCTTAGGGTTAACGTTTCAGGACACAAATCTGCTTCCAGGTACATCATTCTGTTTAATCTATACGAGTTCTTATAACGACTTGATATAGTATCCGAGAGGCTGGGACAAAAGTGTTTTAATCAATGAAAAATCCGAGCGAACTGATAAATGCTGCAATCATTAGCTACGGAAATATACTTCGCTTTCCGCGGGCGGCTGGTGAGCCTCCTGATATGAACGAAACTGTCAAGGCCCCCCATCTAAATTAGTAGCGAGACTATTTTGGGGTACTTTTAAGAAGAGGAGCTGTTTTTGGCTCCTTTCACTTTATTGTGTGTGCCCATTTATTTTTTCGCTTCTTTAGCTTAGTACTTCAACCTCACACTTAGAATGGTTGTCAAGTGCTCTCCTTGACTGCCATTCTAAGTGTGAGACACTAGAATAAGCTAAAGGGGGGATTATACATCATGCCTCCTTAATATTTATTTGAATAGATGTTAAGAACACGGCACGAAGGCAAAAACTCTACTGCGGTTAGCATCCTGATATTCGTGGGTTTTCACATAATTTCTTTCCGTATAAAGGACTTTTCCACTAACTCGAGACGTGCGTTAACCTAACCACTCAAGGTATAGCACAGAGGAGGCACGTGGATCTTCCTTTCCGGTTTTACTCTTTGCCTTCGAGCCCTATTCTCATCTATCTATTTTAAAATCAATATATATTCGGTTAAACGTTAGTAATATCAAACCCTTGGAATATCATCTAACTCTTGTGTAATTGCCCAAACAAAACCTGCTAACTCCCTAGCTACGGCCGTTATTGCTTTGCCACTTTCTTTTCCTTTGGATAGTAATCGAAAATATTTTTTGTGAAGTCGATTTTGTGCTTTCCAAGAGATTCCTTGAATGGTTGGAGATAATCCATTTAGTCGCTTCTTTAATTCTCCTTTGACAGCAGGTTGATAGCGATAACTCCAGGCAGACTCGATTAATAACCGTCGAACATGGCGATTTCCTGTTTTCGTAATTTCTCCCTGTATCCTTCTCTCACCACTAGAATGTTCACTTGGAATTAATCCCACATAGGACATCAAGTGCCTTGGCGTTGAGAACCGCTTGAAAGAACCAATTTCAGCTACAAGACTTGTCGCTGTTATAAGTGCGACACCTCTTAAACTTTGCAAGGCTTGAATCATTGGGGCATGCACACCTTCGGTAGCTTGTAATTTAATTTCTTCATCATATCTCTTAATCCGTTGTTCTAACTCATGTAATTGATGATAATACTCTTGAAAAACTATTCGTAAAGCTGAACTCTCAAATTTCATAACATTGAGCCATTCACGATACTTTTTGGTCCACTTCTTAACCCCTGCTGGTGGTTTGATATTGTTACGTAATAAAAATTTTGTTAAGCGGTGCTTGGTTCTAAGTTCGTCTTCTTTTGCATCTTCACGAGCTCTAACTAAATCACGTAATGCCTCATCTTCTGGAGTAGGGACATAAATTGGAGTTAATTCTCCTGCTCGATACAACTGAGCAAGTCGGATAGAATCCCTACGATCTGTTTTAATACGTTCACCTGGTCTTTTAGGTATTAATGAAGGAGCTATCACATCACAATGAACTTCTAAAGAGAGCAACTGTCTATACAGTGGGTAGCCCGTTGGGCCAGCTTCATAACACACTCGTAAAGTTTTAACATCGCCAAGCTTTTTTACTAATTTCTTTATTGCTTCTGGTGTATGAGGAATCATTCCGTAGTATCTAGGCACTTCACGACCCTCTTCTGCAATAGCTACTGCAATTTTTTCTTTTGATACGTCTAAACCTACATATTTAATGGTATCCTTCATAATAACTAGCTCCTTCCGTAATGTAGCACTGATTTGGTTTTTGTTTTTTTTCTTAATAAACATTCTTACCAAATTAATCTACGAATTTACGAGTGAGGAGCTAGTTTCGTTCATGATAACTC
>NZ_JAHQCS010000177.1 GCF_019042215.1 Evansella tamaricis
TTGTACCCGAACGGGAGTGTCGGGCTGGTATTCGGTAAGAAGTTGCTCGAACTAGTGCCCGAACGGGAGCGTCGGGCTGGTATTCGGTAGGAAGTTGTCCGAACTTGTACCCGAACGGGAGTGTCGGGCTGGTATTCGGTAAGAAGCTGCTCGAACTAGTGCCCGAACGGGAGCGTCGGGCTGGTATTCGGTAGGAAGTAGCCCGAACTTGAGCCCGAACGAGAGTGGATGGATGGAGTTTCGGTAAGAAGTTGCTCGAACTAGTGCCCGAACGGGAGTGGATGGATGGAGTTCGGTAAGAAGTTGCTCGAACTAGTGCCCGAACGGATGCGTCGTGTCGGTATTCGGTAGGAAGTTGCCCGAACTTGAGCCCGAACGGAAATGTCGTGTCGGTATTCGGTAGGAAGTTGTCCGAACTTGTACCCGAACGGGAGTGTCGGGCTGGTATTCGGTAAGAAGTTGCTCGAACTAGTGCCCGAACGGGAGCGTCGGGCTGGTATTCGGTAGGAAGTAGCCCGAACTTGTACCCGAACGGGAGCGTCGGGCCAGCATTCGGTAGGAAGTTACCTCAACTTGTGCCCGAACGGATGCGCCAGCCGGAGTTTCGGTAAGAAGTTGCTCGAACTAGTGCCCGAACGGATGCGCCAGCCGGAGTTTCGGTAAGAAGTTGCTCGAACTAGTGCCCGAACGGATGCGCCAGCCGGAGTTTCGGTAAGAAGATGCCGGAACTTGTACCCGAACGGGAGCGTCAGCCGGAGTTTCGGTAAGAAGTTACCCGAACTTGAGCCCGAACGAGAGTGGATGGATGGAGTTCGGTAAGAAGTTACCGGAACTTGTTCCCGAACGGGAGTGGATGGTTGGAGTTCGGTAAGAAGTTACCCGAACTTGAGCCCGAACGGGAGTGGATGGTTGGAGTTTCGGTAAGAAGATGCCGGAACTTGTACCCGAACGGATGCGTCAGCCGGAGTTTCGGTAAGAAGTTACCCGAACTTGAGCCCGAACGGGAGCGTCGGGCCAGCATTTGGTAGGAAGTTGTCCGAACTTGTGCCCCAACGGGAACGTCAGGCCAGCATTCGGTAAGAAGTTGTCCGATCTGTGCCCAGTACCGCCTCGCCATCCCTGCAGCAAATTACACCATTTACTTCCCAAGCAGATAATCTCTCACTATTAAGTGCAATCAAAGAACACTTGCAGACAGCCATGTTCCATAAGGCTCCGAGGCTTTGGGAAAACAAAAAGGACGTCCCTTAAATAAAGGACGCCCGGAAAATTTACTATATCATCTCATATTAAGCATAACCGTGGGGTGTCACAATGACAGCTCCGATGATTACTAGGAGAATGAAAATGACTAACACAAATGAAAAACCACCGATTGTTGTGTTATACATCTCGAATGCCTCCTTTTAAAAAGAGATTAAGGGAGAGAATAACCCTTTACTCACTACATATCTTATTAACATTCTTCACAAATGATTGGACTCACTACTTAAATCCATAAAATTAGGCATGCAAGACCAATAATTTCTCAAAAAGAACACATCAAAAGTGGGCATGCAAAACCAATACCAATACTCCCTCAAAACACATCTTAGGAATACGATAAACTCGACCTTTATTTTTACTCCAGCAATGAGATACCATGTTAGCCCGCTTCTTCCTCACTGGAAAACTGACTATAGTAAAGGTCAGCATAGAAACCTTTTTGTTCCAGTAACTCGTGGTGGGTTCCTTTTTCAATCACATCACCATGGTTCATGACTAAGATTAAGTCAGCGTCTTTAATCGTAGAAAGTCTGTGTGCAATCACAAAACTGGTTCTGCCTTTCATTAATTCGTTCATCGCTTTTTGAACATTCATTTCGGTCCTCGTATCCACACTGCTTGTGGCCTCGTCAAGAATTAGAATCTTCGGATCAGAGATGAGAGCTCTGGCAATCGTCAATAACTGCCTTTGCCCTTGAGATATGTTGCTAGCGTCTTCCCCGAGAATAGTGTCGTATCCATCAGGTAAGGTTCGGATGAAATCATCAGCATAGGCGCTTCTAGCCGCTGAAACAATTTCCTCTAGCGTCGCTTCTTCCCGCCCGTATCCAATATTGTCACGGATGGTACCATTAAATAGCCAAGTATCCTGCAAAACCATGGCGAAAAGACTTCGAACTTGTTCCCTAGACAAATCTGTCAATTTCACTCCATCAATCTTGATATTTCCTTTATTCACTTCATAAAAACGCATGAGTAAATTAATGATCGTTGTTTTCCCCGCACCAGTAGGTCCGACGATGGCAATGGTTTGCCCATGCTCCACATCGAGAGTCATATTATTAATAATTGGTGTGCCTTCTTCATAGCTAAACTCCACATGCTCGAAAGATACTTGTCCGCTGAGCGTGTCCAAATCAAGAGCAGCACGTTCCTCTCTCGGCTCTTCCTCCTCATCCAGGAGGTTGAATATTCGTTCGGCAGAGGCAAGCGCCGTTTGAATCATGTTCGCTACACTGGCCACCTGGACCATTGGCTGGGAGAGCTGCTGGGAATATTGAATGAATGCCTGTACATCCCCGATGCGGATACTCCCATTCAATACGAGAAGTCCCCCGGCAATACTGACGAAGATGTAGCCTAAATGCCCAACAAACGTCATAAGTGGCATCATAATACCGGAAATAAATTGAGCCTTCCATCCTGCGGTATAAAGACGTTCGTTGATTTCATCAAATTCTTCAATCGATTCCTCTTCATGACCAAATGCTTTGACCACCTGATGACCTGTATACATTTCCTCAATATGGCCGTTGATGGACCCCAATTCCTCCTGCTGTGTTTTAAAGTGTTTTTGTGAAAAGGAGGCAACAACCCGAACGACTACGAAACTGAGCGGAATCGTAATTAAGACCACTAACGTTAAAATGGGACTGATGACTAGCATCATGATGATGATTCCAATGACAGTAATCACTGAAGTGATGACTTGGGTCAACGCCTGTTGCAGGGAGTTGTTGATATTATCAATATCATTTACGGCGCGGCTTAGAATGTCCCCATGCTTATGTTTATCAAAATAACTAATGGGCAATCGGGTGAGTTTTTCGTTAACTTCTTGTCTCATTTCGGCAATCGTCCTTTGGGAAACGCCTGCCATAATATACTGTTGTATGAAAGAGAACAAAGAGGATAACAGATACAGGAAAACTAAAATGATTAAAATTCTTCCCAAGTATCCAAAATCAACCCCTGTTCCTTGGATAAAGCTATCAAAAAGGGAAGAGGTAGCATCCCCTAAATACTTTGGACTAATGACATTAAATAAGGTTGCAAAGATCGCTGCAATCGTTACGAGAGTTAGCGCATATTTCCTGGGTTTTAAATACTGAAGAAACCGGCGAAAAGTTTTCTTAAACTCTTTTGGTTTCTGCACCTGCATCATCAAATGATTGCCTGGACCAGGACCTTTAGGGGCAGCTTGTTCGGAAGGACGACGACGTTTACGTTTATTCTGATTATCCGATGTCATGCGCTTTCCCCCTCCGTTTTCTGTGATGCGACAATTTCCTGATAGATGGTGTTGTTTTGGATCAGTTCCTCATGTGTCCCCATTCCAGCGACCTTGCCTTCGTTCAGGACGATAATTCGATCCGCATCCATTACGGTGTTCACCCGCTGAGCCACAAGAATAATAATCGCATTCTCTGTTTCCCTTTTTAACGCCTTACGGAGATTTGCATCGGTCTTATAATCGAGGGCGGAGAAACTGTCGTCAAAAATATAGACGTCCGGTTTTCGAACTAGGGCGCGCGCGATAGAAAGGCGCTGCTTTTGACCACCTGAGAGGTTCGAACCAGCTTGCTCAATGTATGTGTGAATACCCTCTTTTTTCTCCTTTACAAACTCAATAGCTTGCGCAGTTTCAAGGGCGTCTAATACTTCTTCTTCGGTAGCATCCTTATTTCCAAATCGGACATTCTCTGCAATCGTTCCACTGAATAACGAAGCCTTCTGTGGCACGTACCCGATTTTTGCCCGCAACGCTTTCTGTGTCATGTCGCGGATATCCGCCCCATTGAGGGAGATACTTCCCGATTCAATATCATAAAATCTAGGGATTAATTGCACCAACGTTGTTTTTCCGGCACCAGTACTGCCGATAATGGCTGTCGTTTCTCCTTGATTTGCAGTAAAAGTGATGTTCTCAACCGCCGCTTTCTCTGCACCGGCATAACGGAAGGTAACGTTCTGAAACGCCAGTTGTGCTGTTGCATCAGAAACCGGCTTCGCCCTTTCCGGATCCTTAATATCCGGGTCAATCAAGAGCACTTCGTTCACACGCTTTGCAGATGCCTGTGCCCGGGGGATCATGATGAACGCAAACGACAGCATGATCAAGGACATAAGAATCATCATGGAATACTGAAGAAAAGCCATTAAATTACCCACTTGCATAGCCCCATTGTCGATTCGGACCGCCCCAAACCAAACGATGGCAATATTGGTGAAGTTCATGATAATTAACATGGAAGGAAACAGAAACGAGATGATTTTATTTACTTGTATTCCCGTATCCCGGAAGGCCTCGTTCGCCTCGTTAAACCGTTTCTTTTCAAATTCCACCCGGTTGAACGCACGCACTACCCGAGTTCCAATTAAAGATTCCCGGAGCAGTAAGTTCAACCGGTCCGTCCGCTTTTGCAGTTCCCCAAACAACGGGATTGCTTTCCTGCTGATCAAAAAAATAGTTAACGCCAAGATAGGTAAGGCGACTAAGAAGATGAGGGAAAGCGTCTGATCCCGGGAAACGGCAAGAATGATTCCACCAAGGAGCATCAATGGAGCCCGTGTCATCATTCGGAGGATCATATTTAAGACATCCTGGATCTGCTTCACATCGTTCGTAGATCGCGTGATAAGAGAGGCAGGGCCGATTTTTTCAAACTCCTGCAGAGAAAAATTCTCCACATTCACAAACAGTTTGCGACGGACGTCTTTCCCAAATCCCATCGCCACCTTTGATGCGAAAAAATTGACCAGTACCGTCAAGAGGATTGCCAAGATTGCACAGACAACCATCCATCCGCCAGTTTGTAATATGTATGGAATATCTTCATTTACAATCCCAATATCGACCACGTCTGCCATTAAGGTTGGCAAATATAACTCCAGTAGCGTACCTGCCATTGTTAACAAGATGATGAAGACAATCGAAAGTTTATAAGGCTTTAAATGCTTTAACATACTTAACATCAATGATCACTCACTTACTTATGATTTTAGTGTTGGTGGTTTTGTGCGTTGTGTGTTGTGTGTAAAAAATAGGTGGCTTCCTTATCCTTAATACATCCGTTTCTTCACGATCGATCAGCACTGTTTCGACATTTTGATCGAAATTTCCTCATTTAATAGTAATTGTATTTTGATTATTTTACTAGTATTTGGGATAGAAAGGGAAAATATTTGCTTTGGTTTCGATTCCATTCGGACACTTGCCAACCGTCACCTACCTACCATCCCCCTTTGACCTGAGAAACAACACAGCCACCCCCCCCACTCCAACTTCACCCTACCCCACCACGCTAACTCGACCTGCTAAACACAGCCACCTCACTCCCACCCAGCCTAAAAATGAATAAATTGTGAAATAATCAACAAAAAACACTATTATATCAGTAGACAATGGTATAATAACCAAGATAAATAAGACAAGGTGGTGTTTACATCATGAAACAAAACATCTTGGCCATAATTGGCGCAGCCCTGGCCATCGTCCTATTGGCAGCCTGTTCCGAAGACAGCCAAAACAACACAGAACAAAATGAAATAGACGTGCAAGAACTGAAACAACTCGTGCACGATCATGGCGTCAAAAACATAGAGAATCAAGTCGCATCCATTACAGATCAAGAACTCATCGTGACACACAGCGACGAAACACAAACCGTCTATACCTTACCAGAAGACGAATTCTTTGTGTCCATTGCACCATATATTAACGAAACTCACCCCTGCACTTTCCATAACTTGACAGGTTGTCAAGGAGAGATGACAGAAGAAGAATTTCAAATCTATATCGAAGACACGGATGGCAACGTAGTCATGAATGATACCGTCACTTCACTAGAGAACGGCTTCATTGACTTCTGGCTGCCAAGCGATAACACCTATCACATTACGATTGCCTACGACACGATGACCGTAGAGGCCGAATTCTCCACATTTGAAGGAGACGCGACCTGCATCACAACAATGCAATTATCATAGAGAAACACAAGCACCTGCCAGACATAGCAGGTGCTCTTTCTTTTTTTAACCCCATTTTGGGAAAAATCACGCTTCTTTTTTTCGCATACATCTTAAAACCCTGGGTCTTGAGGGGTACCTCACTTAGATTAATCTACTAGACGATGCTCAAGACATGATAGAATAAAGAATAATAGAAATCACAAACCCTGTCCGAAAGGAGCCTGCCCAATGAACGAACGCCTGCTGCGTCTGATACGAATCATCACCTTGATCCAGTCCTATCCGGGAATTACCGCCAAACAACTGGCCGAAAAATGCGAAACCACCGCCCGCACCATCTATCGGGACCTCGACGTCCTGAGCGCCGCCCATATACCAATAACCAACGAAGGCTACGGCAAAGGGTACACCTATATCGGTAACTTTTCCCTTTACCCATTGGATTGGACTAACGAAGAAGCCGTCGCATTCACCATGTTGCCGAAAATCCATGACCAAATCAGCCATCTCATCCCACCGGATTTTTATACCGCCTACGAAAAAGTCATGGCCACACACCAAAAAGAGAAAAAAGACTTGCAGAACCTATTACAGCAAATGGTGTCCATCATCCAGATGGGAACACCAGCCTTTCAGGAAGAACACAACAACTTCCTCTCACCCGTTATCCGTGCCATCCTTCATGGGCGCACGATCGAGGTCGTCTACCACACCCAAAGCCGGAACGTCACCACCACCCGCGCCCTGGACCCGTACTTCCTGATCCCGCGCGATCACCGGTTTTACCTAATTGCCTTTTGCCATGAAAAAAACAGATTCCTTACCTTCCGACTCAGTCGTTTTTTGGATGTGGCTCCAACCGAGAACACATTTTCAAAGCAGGAGCTTAACCTCAAAGAATACTTCCGGCATACATGGTCTATTATTCAAGGTACAGACAAAATCAACTTCAAAGTCAAGTTCTCATCCAACATCGCCAGGTACATCAAAGAAGAAGAACTATTCGTCAAACCGAAGCTCACAGAACTGGAAGATGGAAGTCTTCTATTCGAAGTGACTCTCAACGATGACAAAGAATTTCTCCAGTGGATCATGCAATATGGGGTAGATGCCGAGATTTTAGCGCCAAGCGATTACCGTGAGAAAATGAAACACCACCTAGAGAAGTGGTTAAAGCACTATCAATAAGTTCGGTGGAATCCCTTTAAGAAAAAGTTTAAAACACAATTAGATTTACAGATTTTCCGAACGGGAAATCCAACTTTGGTGCGATAGTACCCCCTATTCATATAGGGCTGGAATGAGGTGAGGTCAGATACGGAGTGCCACTAAAAACCCGAAAAGTTTGTGATACTTCAAGTATCTGTAATTGCACTCTTAAAAGCAGGAGGAAGCGACAAAAGAGTGTGCGCCTCCTCGTCTAATGTCGCAACCTAGAGGAGGAAGCGACAAAAGAGTGTGCGCCTCCTCGTCTAATGTCGCAACCTGGAGGAGGAAGCGACAAAACAGCAGTTCAACTCCTGTCTTTTGTCGCATCCTAGAGGAGGAAGCGACAAAACAGCATGGCATCCCTTGTCTTTTGTCGCAACCTAGAGGAGGAAGCGACAAAACAGCAGCGTAACTCCTGTCTTTT
>NZ_JAHQCS010000178.1 GCF_019042215.1 Evansella tamaricis
GTCACGGGCGAAAGTCACTGGAAGGACTTTGACAGAAGCCGCTTTTTGGCTTCCGAAAAGTCATGAAGTGATCCGAGCCCGTAGGCGCTGGAGCTGAACAATGCCCGAAGGTGCAAAAATTTATACTTTCTTACCTTTCGAAAAGAAAAGCGCTGAACTAAAGCTCAGCGCCTTAACCTTTTATCCGTTTGAAACAACGTCATAACCTTGTTCTTCAATTTCATCCTTCAATTTCTCTAACGTAACGGCACTTTCGTCAAATTCTACGGTTACTTTTTTATCGTCTAAACTAACCTCAGCGGCAGAAACTCCAGTAACTTTTTTCAACGTGCCTTCCACTGCTGACTTACAGTGATTACAAGTCATACCGTCCACACGAATAATCTCTTTTTTCATCTCGTACACTCCTTCTTAAATAATATATCCTACATTTATTCCTGTCTATTTTGGTGGAAATTGGACACTTACATGACCTACAGTTAGAAAACTTATGATTTGGAAAATTGTTGAATCACTTTCATTAATTCGTTTATGGCTTCATCACCATCACCATTTGAAACGGCGTGGGAAACGCAGCCACGGGTATGGTCCTCCAGCAAATTGTAGCCTACTTTTTTTAGGGCGGCATTAATTGCCGATAACTGGACCAGTATATCAACACAATAGCGATCCTCTTCCACCATCCGTTGTATGCCCCGAACTTGTCCTTCGACACGCTTTAAACGATGTATTAGTTCTTTCTTTTCCTCTTCAAACCTCATCGCTGCAGGTTTCTTTTCTGAAGTAAGGGGAATAGTTAATTTTTGATCCATGTCCATACACTCACCTCAATCTGTCTCAATTCCCTCTATTATAACATACCCCTGAGGAGTATCCCGCGTCAACCATGAGCACTTATACAATCAGCAAATTCCATGGCAATTATACATAAATTGATCCCCCAAAACCTCTTTCTATTCTATTATTGCTTATCCAGTTCCTTTTGAACATATAATAGGTGATCTGTATCTTCCTTTTTAACCATCTTTACAAGTGCTGGACGCATTAATTTCGTCCTCAGTTTCGTTGCCTCCACTGTGGCTTCGCATTTGACTTTCGTTCCATCTATTGCTTTTTCAATTGTATAGCGATAAATCACATTCATTCCATTTGCCTCACTTTTTAACGTAACAAGGCGAGACGGTTCTAGGGCGATAATTTCTATTTCAGAACCTACTTTACGGTTAGAGAATTGCCTCATTTCCCGAAATCTACTCCCCACTGCAATGTCCCCACCGGTCAACTTTTCTACGTCACTAACAATCGAATAGATATATTGCCGATTGACCGGATCTGCCAGGAAGTTATATACCGTTTCCACGGGCTTATCCATCACCCGTTCTTCTATAAAATCTGCCATCACACCCACTCCTTTCACTCCGAATATTCCCTGAATTACAGTTATTCTAAAGTTTCCACCGCTAATTCCACTAATTTTTCAGCACCTTGCTGCAATAAATACATCTTATGATACAAACCTTCCTGATCAAGAAGTTGTTGGTGTGTTCCTTGCTCCACAATCTCCCCTTGGTGTAAGACCAGTATTTGATCCGCATCTTTTATCGTGGATAACCGGTGAGCAATGGCAATCGTTGTTCTGCCACGCCTCATTTTTTCTAATGCCTTTTGAATCTCCGTTTCGGTTTCTGTATCCACATTTGCTGTCGCTTCATCCAGAACAAGAATCTTCGGTTTCTTAGCCATGGTTCTAGCAAACGATAACAACTGCCTCTGACCACTGGAAAACGTGGTTCCCCTCTCCCCTACTGGTGTGTGATACCCCTCCGGAAGTTTCTCGATGAATGGAACGGCATGGACAAACTCTGCGGCTGCCTTCACATCTCCATCTGAAATAGATTCATCATACAGACGGATATTATGTTCAATATCACCTACAAATAAAAATGGATCTTGCAGCACGAGGCCTAATTTGGAACGGAGTTCTTCCTCTTCATAAGCTTCAATGGGTACACCATCGACTAATATCTCACCATGTTTTATGGAATAAAAACGCATGAGCAAATTGATGATGGAACTCTTCCCACTTCCCGTATGACCAACGAGGGCGAGTGTTTCCCCTTCTTTGACTTGAAAACTTATATCCTTTAAGACATTCTGTTTTCCATCGTAGGAGAATGTTACGTTTTTAAACTCGATCATTCCCTTTTCGATGGATGGAGAAAGGTTCCCCTGTTTCACCGGAGCAAGTTCATCGTGGTCCATTAGGCGGAACACACGCCCCGCTGAAATCATCGCCTGCTGAAAAATAGATAAACGCTGCATCATCTGGTTCACCGGTTCAAAAAAACGATCTAAATAGTTAATAAAAGCGTATAACACTCCAATTTCAACCGGACTATTAAAAGACGTGATTCCAAAAAAACTTAAAACAAGAATAAGAGCTAAAATAGAAATAAAGTCAACGGCAGGACGTAATAATAAACCATCTAATTTAATACTTTTAAAATGGGCATTAAAGTGTTCTTTATTTGTCTTCTTGAAATCCTGGTTCATTCTCCGTTCTTGCCGAAACACTTGAATAATGGTCATTCCTTGAATGGATTCATTCAGTCGAGCATTTAACTGACTGAGTTTTTCACTCATTTCGGAGTAATACTTTGAACTGAATTTACGATACAACTGCATGATCGTAATAATTATCGGCAATAACACAAGACAGAACAGGGCTAACTGAACATTTAAGAAAAACATGGCAACAAATACACCAATAAGAAAAACAATATTTTGAACAAAAACTGCCATGACACTGACATATAATTCTTTCACTTGTTCTGTGTCATTTGTAATCCTTGAAACTAATCCCCCAGTAGGGAACTGGTCAAAGAAGGACAAACCTAATTTTTCCACTTTAGCGAAAACATCAATTCGAAGCTGCTGAATGATACGTAATGCTATTTTTTGAAATAATAAGGATTGCGAGAAATTCATTATTGCAGATGATAGATAGAGAGCTAAATAACCTGCTCCTAACCAGAGTAATGGTTGAAAATCAAAGATTCTTGGCGTCAAGTAATCATCAATGAAAATTTTAATTAAAATTGGACCAAGGATTTGTGCTCCAGTTCCCCCTACCAATAATAAGAATGCTATAATAAGCCATTTCCAGTGTGGTGTCGCGTATTTCATGAGTCGTTTAAATACGGCTCCTTGCGGTAATGGGACTAATAAGTGTTTATGACGTTCAATCATGAAGATTTACCCCCTTTTTCCACAAGTGACTCTAACTGTTGATGCTCATACATTTTTCGGTACCATCCATTTTGTTCCATTAATTCCCCATGATCGCCCTGTTCGATAATCTGACCTTGCTCGAGAACAAGAATCAAATCAGAATGCTTTATGGCACTCAACCGGTGTGCGGTGATCAACGTGGTTTTCCCCTTGCGGATTTCCCTCAACGATTGGAGGATATGTTCCTCTGTCTTTGCATCCACTGCTGACAGGGAATCATCTAAAATGAGTATTTCCGGATCAGCCAAAAGGGCACGTGCAATGGAAATCCGTTGTTTTTGTCCACCAGAGAGTGTTACGCCCCGCTCCCCTACGATCGTTTCATATCCTTCATCAAATCGGACAATGTCCTCATGAATCGATGCTAATTTGGCTGCCGCGATAATCTCCTGATAACTGGCTTTTGGATTTGCAAACGCAATATTATCAGCGATAGTGGCTGAAAATAAGAAATGATCTTGTGGAACATAACCAATAGATGAGCGTAAAGCATCTAATGTATAGTTATCATGGGCAACCTGATCTAACAAGATTATCCCATCTTCCACTTCAAAGTCCCTCATTAATGTCTTCGTAAGCGTGGTCTTTCCGCTCCCGGTTCGACCTGCGATTCCCAATGTTTGTCCCCGTTTCAGTCGGAAGGAAATGTCCTTTAGAACCGGAGAATCACCGGACGTATAAGAAAAGCTATGGATATTAAATTCAATATCCCCTTGAGGGGGAGTTTCTTTCGCTCCTGGTTTATCAACGATGTCCTGTTTTACACGAAGTAGAGCAGACACACGGTCATAGGAGGCCCGTCCCCTTTCGACAATGTTGAATAGCCAACCGAACGCGAGCATCGGCCATATTAACAGACCTAAATAAACCGTAAAGGCAGTAAGTTGCCCGATAGTTAATTCTTCCAACACTACATATCTTGCTCCAAATGCGATAGATAAAAAGAAAGACATACCGACGATAATTTGGATTGTGGGGTCAAATAAGGCATCTACTTTTGCCACATGAATGTTTTTTTCCACCACATCATCCGATTCTTTCTTAAAGCTGGACACTTCCTTCTCTTCATAACCAAACGTCTTTGTCACCCGAATTCCAGACATACTTTCCTGTACTTTATCATTTAAAGAAGAAAAGGCAGCTTGTGCTTTGGAAAAACGTTTATGCAGCATGGAACCGTATTTACTGGTGGCATAAGCCATAAATGGCATTGGAATTAATGCAATTAGTGTGAGTTCCCAGCTAATTGTAACGGCCATCGTTACAATTACAAATCCACCCATGGTTAAGGAGTCTACTAATGTCAACACACCTGCTCCGGCAGTTTGCTCGATAGCCCTTATATCATTGGTAGCATGGGCCATTAAATCCCCCGTTCGACGCTTTTGGAAAAAGGAAGCGGACATTCTGGAAAAATGATCATATAACTTATTTCTTAGAATTCGCGCTAAACGAATCGCAGAACCAAAGATTAAAATTCTCCAGACATATCTGAGAATATATACGATAATTGCTAACGCAAATAAAACCCCCATCCACTGTACTAAAACCGTTCGTGTTAACGTATTCCTATCAATATGGTCAACAATAACCCCGATAACATATGGAGGTAGGAGAGATAAAAAAGACACGAGGGCAAGCACTACTATACCACCGCCGTATTTCCATTTTTCCTCTTTAAAGTACCACAATAAATCAATAAAAACTCGCATCCTGCTGCACCTCAACCTTACGTATATGTATTTTACAAAAGACCATTACCATCATATCAGATATGGAAATGACCGAAAAGAAAAACAATTCAACTAATGAATTGTTAAGTGTATCAGTTAAAAATCTTCTAATCTAACTTAGTTTTTAATCCTCCATGCAATCATAAACTTTTCCACGATAGAAAAACACTCCAAACCGGAGTGTTTCTAATTATTTCATATTATTTTGCATTGCTTTCATCATTTGATTTATCTTCTTTTGGGACGGATTCATTCCCATTTGCATCATCATGACACGAAGCATTTTTTCATTAATTGGCGGATTCTTTTTCATATAACTCATCATATACTGTCGGGCGATGAAGAAACCTAGTGCAACTCCTGCCAACAGAGCGATGACACCGACTAAAATATTTACCCACATTTTCGGTGACCCTCCTTCTCGTTGTTGTATCCAACTTTATCTATTTCTAATAGGAACCTTATTTATTATAACGTATTGGCATGTGTAAGAAAAGAGAACTTGATAAAAAATGTTAAAAATCGTCTAGGATTGTTGAACGATATCTAAAGATTTAATTGGTTTTAGCCACCCGTAACGATTCTGTGAGTATTCCATCGCCAGGAAGAAGGAGTGGTACTGTCGAAGAACTTCAAAAAAACAAGCTTCCGCATCATAACTCCCTTCTGAATAGAGAGTAATATAGTCATCATGTATATAAAGGCCTGCCTGACTATTCTCTTCATCCATAATTATATAATGTTTAAAGTCCACAACTGAATAGCCATACTTGTTCTTTAATTCATTCTGTAAATAAACGTGAAGTCTTTCTTTATTAATACTCTTAATAATAAAGTCTATTTGACGATCGGTCACTTCTTTGAGATTACCCTTTGCTGACCGATTTTCCTGAAACAAACGGAACAACTTTGTCTCCAATCCAAAATATGCATTTGCAATCTCTTCACGAATAATATAAATTTCATATTCTCTCATCAACTCACCCCCCCAAGGGATTCCTATTTCGTTATTATAATGGACAAGACTAATAATAATTGTCACACTACGGAGGGAAGATTGACTTCTTTTGTCGAAAGCCACTATCACAAATGAAAAACAGTGCCTGATATTGGAATCAGACACTGTTTTTCATTATTTTTCCAGTAAATGTTTAAATTGGGTAACCACGTTTTCAACAGTAAATCCATATTCTTTTATAATCTTATCCCCTGGTGCTGAGGCTCCAAATCCATCAATAGCTAAAACGGATCCAAAGTCACCAGTATATTTATCCCACCCTAATGGAGTTGCCATTTCAATTCCAAGGCGAGCCTTTAGATGTGGTGGGATCACGGAGTTTTTATATTCTCGACTTTGTTTTTCAAATCGGTCCCAGCTCGGCATACTCACCACATTCACGAATATCCCTTCTTTCTCAAGGGCCTGCTGGGCTTCTACTGCTAAACCAACTTCAGAACCTGATGCAAGTAGTAATCCTGCCGCTTCCCCATTAGCCTCTGAAATCACATAAGCACCTTTTTTGACTCCTTCATAAGCACTGTCTTTCGTACCTTCTATTGTTGGAAGCCCTTGGCGAGTTAGAACAAGTGCCGTAGGCTGATCTGTACTTTCCACAGCCAATTTCCACGCTGCCACCGTTTCATTCCCGTCTCCAGGACGAATTAATGATAAACCTGGCATTGCCCTTAAAGCAGGAAGTTGTTCCACAGGTTCATGAGTTGGTCCATCTTCCCCAACAGCAATACTATCGTGGGTAAAAACAAACGTAACTGGAATTTGCATCAAGGCTGAAAGACGAACAGCTGGTCTTAAGTAGTCGGAAAATACAAAGAAAGTTGCATTAAACGGTTTTAATCCCCCATGGAGTGCAATCCCATTAGCTGCCGCTGCCATTGCAAATTCCCGTACACCAAACCAAATATTTCTTCCCGCATAGTTATCCCTAGAGAAATCAGACTCCCCTTTTAGCATCGTTTTATTAGAAGATGCAAGGTCTGCTGATCCCCCAAAAAGGGCAGGGATATTTTTTGCAAGGGCATTTAGTGCTTCCCCACCAGATTCTCGGCTCGCTTTTTTATCTCCCACTTCATACACGGGAACATCTTTATCCCAGCCTTCTGGTAAATCTCCATGGATTGCTGTTGTCAGTTGTGTTGCCAAGTCAGGATATTCTTTTTTGTATTGATCGAACAAATCATTCCATGCTTTTTCCTTTGCTGCCCCTTCTTCTGCTAACTTTTCATAATGCTCAGCCACTTCGTTTGGGACGTGAAAATCTTCTTCAAATGTCCATTTATATGCCTCTTTTGTGAGCTTCGCTTCTTCTTCCCCTAATGGGGCTCCATGGGAAGCGGATTTACCACTTTTATTCGGGGAACCGTATCCGATCGTTGTTTTCACTTCGATTAAAGTAGGTCTATCATCAGCCTTTGCTCCTTCGATCGCCTTTGAAATTTCTTCAATATCATTTCCGTCATTTACACGAATCACTTGCCATCCATAGGCTTTATAACGGTCTTCCACATTCTCTGAAAATGAATGATGTAAGTCCCCGTCCAAGGAAATGTCATTGGAATCATACAATACAATGAGACGTCCTAACTTTAGATGTCCTGCTAAGGAAGCGGATTCCGAGGATATCCCTTCCATTAAATCTCCATCACCACAAATACTGTATGTAAAGTGGTCAATCAGGTTAAAGTTATCTTTATTATATGTGGCGGCTAAATGTCGCTCGGCCATCGCCATCCCTGTTGCCATAGCCAACCCTTGACCAAGGGGGCCTGTCGTTGCCTCCACCCCTGGGGTATGACCATATTCTGGATGACCTGGAGTTTTGCTTCCCCATTGACGGAAGTTTTTTAGGTCGTTCATAGACACATCATAACCGTGTAAGTGTAGTAAACTATATAATAGCATCGAACCATGTCCTGCAGATAAAACAAATCGGTCTCGGTTAAACCACTTGGGGTTTTTCGGGTTATGATTCATATAATTTGCAAAGAGTGTATATGCCATTGGTGCAGAACCCATTGGCATCCCTGGGTGACCAGATTGTGCCTTTTCAATACTGTCAATTGATAAAGTTCGTATCGTATTAATCGATAACGCTTCAATTGTTTTCATGTGACAATCATCCTTTCTTCGTGATCTTGTTTTCATGATAAACTTTCTACTATTGCAAAACAAATGTTGCATTTCCAGGGTCTTAAATGTTTACCCTATCACAAGAAATTTGAGCATAATGATAAAAAAGAAGAACTATCCTTTGATAGTCTTCTACATTTTCAATGAATCCATCCATTGTTGTTATCTTTTTTCTTCTCCTGTTTTAGTTTCTCAGGAGTAACGTCATTTCCTTCCTCATCGACGATCTTCACAGATTTTAACTGATTACTAAATGACTTCCGTACATTTTTAATATATTCAGTCCTAAGATTTTTTTGTTCCTGCTGTTCCTTTAAACTTAGTCCTTCTGATTTCGATTTTTTCGCCAATTCATTTATCCGTTGCAGCTTTTCTTTTCCAAGCATTCGATTATAAAACCTCCATATAATATTGTAGTTTCATTTTACAAAACAACATGGATGTTTTCAAATGTCACGATTCGAATCTGTATTGTTCTCCTGAAAAAATTCCTGATATCTCCGGTGGGCAGTCGCTTTAGAGAGGTCATAACCAAATCCCCTTAATGTGGCAGCCACTTCATGAAAGGTTAAACCTGTATCCTTAAGCCGAATAATTTCCTTTACGGGAACTTCCTTTCGCTTCCTCCCGACGGCATTATTTTTCCAATTGAGATTCTTTTCCGGACGGTATCCTTCTGCAACAGCTTTCTTCATTCCCCGCTTTATTTTCACATTATGTAATTTTCTCTGGTATTCTTCCACTATGGAGACGATATCCAACACCATTGTATCTGTTTCTGATAACGATAACTCCCCTTGATCTTCAATGGTCAGAACTTTAATCTTCCATTTAAGTAGCTGGTGGAGAATTGCCATCTTTGCATTCCCTCTGCCAAGCCTAGTATCATCCTGTATTAAAAGGATGTTGGCATTCCCTTCTTTAAAAAGGGATAACATGTCTAAAATTCCTTCCCGATCCACATCATAACCGCTCGCTTTTTCCTCGATTACTTTAATAATTGCTATTCCTTGCTTTACTGCTAAGTGGAGAAGCTCTCTCTTTTGCCTTTCCAACGAAGATGTTTGTGACTCTTTTATTGTACTGACACGGACGTAAATAATACCTTTCATTCGGAAACATATACCGTTAACTGTGCCGGTACTTCCAACGTTTGTCCTGGAAAGATCGATTCGTTTTCCAGATTATTTTTTGACTTCATCCATACGATCGTCTGCTCAATGGAAAGATTTGTGTTCTCGTAATTGTTTGCCGCAATCGTCCAGAGAGATTCCCCTTCCGTTACGACCCACTCACTGGAAATGTATTCGTTTAAATACGAAGGTTCTTTATCCGATGATGTTATGGTTGTCCAGGCAAATAATGCTGCTGATACAAAAAGAATAATAACAGAAAAATCCAGACCTTTTTTTAATTTATTCATATATTTCATGATTCATCACCTCTACAAGAATGTATGTTCTCATTTATTATATAAAGAACGTTTGTTCCTGTCAAGGGATAAATAGAACGAATGTTTGCACCATTTTTATAACCATGTTATACTGAAACTAACGTAATGATGGATAAATTATGAAATTATTTTTTAATAGGATACGGTTGATTGGATCTTAATGACAACATAAAAGAGGTGTACAATATGACAAAGCTATCAAAACGGCAACAGGATATACTAGAATTCATAAAGGAAGAAGTAAATAAAAGGGGCTATCCCCCTTCCGTACGGGAAATTGGGGAAGCGGTTGGACTAGCGTCCAGTTCCACAGTTCATGGACATCTATCCCGATTGGAGAAAAAAGGATACATACGAAGAGATCCCACAAAACCCCGTGCCATTGAAGTGATGGGAGCAGACCGGGACGCTTCCCGTTTCCCGGAGAGCCCATCTGTCTATGTCCCAATTATCGGTAAAGTTACTGCCGGGGAGCCCATTACCGCAATTGAAAATATTGAGGAATACATTCCCCTTCCTGCATCCTTAGTCCATGATGAAAATTCCTTTGTTTTGGAGATTTCCGGTGATTCCATGATTGAAGCTGGGATTTTTGATGGGGATTATGTGGTCGTCCGCCAACAGCAGAGCGCATCAAACGGAGATATCGTTGTTGCCATGACAGAGGAAGATGAAGCGACAGTAAAACGATTCTTTAAAGAGAAAGATCATATACGTCTTCAGCCAGAAAATTCTACACTGGAGCCAATTATTTTAGAAAACGTTTCTATCTTAGGAAAAGTTATAGGCGTTTTCCGTACATTACATTAATAAAAGATTTAAGCTTGCTAAACACAAGGGCTCCCTTGTTGTGGCAAGCTTTTTTTCATACTATTCTCATCTATCCTATTACCTATTCCGTAGTTTAAGAACAGTAGCTTTGTTTTCGAAATAAAAAAACGCCAGAAGCCTTAGGCCTCTAGCGTTCTTTCTTATTAATAAACCGTCATGTACTGTTCTCTCTCCCAAGGGTGTACTTGCGTACGGAACATAATTCATAGGTAAAATATATATAATAAGAGTATAAAAACCCCATTATATCAGCATATTCATAAAATTGTTTTTCATTCCATTTAATAATTTTTCATGACTTTGTGGGCAAATTGTGGGTGTTTTTGTGGGCAAATTGAATAGCTATAAACCGTTGATATCACTAACTTTGTTGTGGTTATTAATACTGTAAACCATTACTATAAATTTGTCAAAATAAAAATAAAAACGAGGGAAAATATCCCCCGTTAATCCTTCCACACGCTTTTTGTATGTTCAAACTGCTCTCGCATATCGCCAGTATCAATATCCGTATTTGCTTCAATCCACTGGATACCTTGTTCCAATTGATCATAGTTATCTGTACTATTAATTATCTCTTCAATATAAGATTGTTCAATTACCCTTTTTAAAATTGTAGGAACAGACTTTTTATCATTGTAGTTCAAATATGATTTAACCTTATCCAAAGCCTTCTCAATCTCCGGCACTACCTTTCTAACACCATTTACATACTCATCTGTATCTGCATGGATTTTATTCCGACCTTCACGGTCACTCAATGCGTTACTAAGATTTTGCAACAAATCAGTCAACTGGAGGTTTTCTTTTCTCACAGTGTATCCCCTTCCTCGTAAACATCATCTGAACTTATATACTCTACCCTGCTTTTATAATCCAAAAGAAAATCATTAGATAATGTAATTGTATTTCTTAAGCGCTCAATGGTATCTTTAACACGTTTATTATCTTTTTCATTATCATCAAGATTCAGAAAACTTTCTAGTCGATTGGAAAGTTGATCAACTCTGCTATCTATAGCGTGTATTATTTCTCTCAACTCATCATGTGACAATTTGAGTTTAATATCAGCCATTGTATATACACTCATCAGAATCATTGTCATAAACACGCTCCACATTAGCAGTAACATCATGGATATATAGTGGCTTAACTTTACCGTTACGTTTAACTAAGACTTGAATTTCATCATTAGGCAGTGCATTGTGAACGCTATCTGCTTGCAAAAAAATGTCTAATAGTGATTTAGATTCAAGTGATACAGTTAATTCTAACTTTACATGACCTTCTAATTTGCCAGTTTCAACAGCAGTAACCTTTTCAACTTTATTCATTTTAAATTCCTCCTAGTTTTTGTTTACCTTTTATGGAGGAATTGAGGCTAGTCTGTTATTATGTAACTACAGACCTCCATAAAAGGGTTTGTGTTCAGGAATCAGTGTCTCTTGGCGGGATGGCTGATTCCTTTTATTTTTGTTCCTCATTGATACCTAAGTCATTTTGAATCAAATTAATTAAATAATCTTGAATTGTCGTGTCTTCTGTGACAGTTTTAATTTTGATTTGTCTATGAAGTTCTTCAGACAATCTAATGGTGATTGATTTTATTGTCTCCACCTCCTCTTAATTGCTTAATTACATGTTAACATGCAAACTTGTAACATGTCAAACATTATTTTGTATTATTTTTACTGTTTTATTCATTCTAAATATTTTCAAGTATCCATTGTGAAGCTGTTTGAAATTTTCAATTGTCACCAAACTGACGACAAAAGAAAAAGACCGCCTATTTAGCAGTCTGTAAAGTAATTAAAATGTCATGTACACTTTTAAACTGAAACACCTTAACATTTTTTGTTTTTAAGTCGTACTTACAGTCACTAAGCAGTATCACATAAGGAAATACTTTTTTATTTTTCGGCTGCCATTTAAAAGACTGCCATTCACCACTTTTATAAAACTCCTCATATAGATCAATTTTCTTTTGCATTACTTTTTGACTGTATACTGTTCTTTGTACTTCAAAGTAGAAAGGTGAATTACGAAATACAACCCAAATATCAGGCCTTACGTCTGCATTGAAACGTGGTTCTATATCAAAAGTTTTAGGTTGTGCTAGGTCGATGAAGGTATCTGCTATGGCTAAAAAGTGGTCGATTTTATTGCTATTACGTTTAATAGAAGTATTTGATTTTGGTATATAGACATAAGGCATTCTACTTGGAGCTTTGACTAAATATCCTCTGTCTCTAAGTCGCTTTAAACTGATATTTGCGTTGTTCTGTGGACGTTGACAATGATTAAAGAACATTCTCTCAATGTGATAACGCTCCAGACAACGAAACTTTTCAACAGCTTTAATAATCTGTTTATCTCGGTGAATCATTCGTCATCATCCTCTAATAGTCCACCTTGAAGGCCGTCTAGTTCATCGTCTTCATTATCCTCATTCACTTCAATATTCCATTCTTCTGGTTTCACTTTGTAATGCTTTAATAACTTTTGCAACTTCTTTTCATCTAAAAACAGTGCTTGTAATTCTGGTATTCCTTCAACAGTGATTGAATCAAGTAAGAAATGTCCGTTTCCTTTTAAATCCTCTGCTCCTGGTGTGCCTATGACATTTGCATTAGTCCTGTTTCGAGTTTTAAATCCCATCGTTGCATTGAGATTGTTTTTTAATCGGCTATCTAACGTTTTAGAATCTGGTCTAAGAATCGAAAGTATCAAAATTACCCCCAATGCTCTCCCTCTATTACTTATTTCCAATAAACATTCCATAGCATCTTTATCATGTAGTGAAGCAAATTCATCAATGGCAATAACGATATAAGGCACCGGATTTTCTTTTAAATCCTTAACATGAGTAACTTCCTCTTTTACAATTAATTCTTGTCGTCTATCTAATTCATCCATCACACCAAATAGCATTTCTTTTGCTTCTTTTGCATTCATGCATAATTGTTTAACGTGCTTAACATATCTAAAAAAAGCAAACTCAGCCATTTTCATATCAGCTAAATAAAGCTCTAAATTATTTGGAGGCATTGCTGCAATTAAAGTCATTAAGATACTTCTTAATTGCGTACTTTTTCCACTACCGGTAGTTCCACTAATTAGAAGATGTGGATTTTCGATTAAATCAAATGTTACCAATTCATTATTTTTATTAAACCCTGCTACAATTGGAATTTCATGATCTGTAATATCATCTTTAAACTTATCGAAATTCCAATTAATTTTATCTTTTAAGTCATTGGAGTAAACAGTGAGCGTATATTTTTTAATACCATCGGTTTTTATTTCTAGGGTGCGCCCAAACACTTGATAAAAGGCGTACTCCTTTTTTTTGACTTCTTTTGGATCTTGCCCATTCAATAACGTAAATACATATTCAACCTTTTTTCCCTCATTTAATACTCTAGCTGAGTGTATCTTAGGATATACTTTCTTCTTATCTTTATAACTTTGATACTCTCGATAAACCCCACCTGCTTTAAACGCTCTGATTAATTGCCTTTTTAACTTCCTCTCTAATAACTTTTGTTTAAACATTGCTCCCCTCCTATAGCAAAGGATTAAAAAAGGAAAGAACAATCAGAGCTGCAATTATAGTTAATGGCATGAACAATTTCATAAAATTAACTATTCCCTCTGCAATGTCTTCATTTCCTTTTCGTACTGCAATATTTTCTGAGATAGCAATTGCTAAAGCAAATACACAAGTGATACCGATAACAACATATCCAGTAGTAAAGACAGGTAAGGATAGTGTTTTTAATTCGTTTAGCTCAATGTCTATCCTTTCATTCCTTATAAACTCTCTAAAATCAATTGTTTTAGTTTTCACCACTATAATCCTCTGAAAAATCATTTTCCAAGGTTTTCATAGCCTCATCAATTGTGACTGGAATAATTTCGCATTCATGACCTTTTTCTTTTACCTCACTCTTATTACCATGTTCCAAGCCAGTATTATAAGCTAACAATGCAGTTGCAATTCCAATGAAGACTGTCCCCAAAGTTATCAACTCTATTCCTCCTTTTGAATTTTCAGAATATTATTCATCTGCCCCATTATTCTGACAACTTACTATTTTCCCCTTCCTCCCCTCTCTTTCCTTGCCCCCGCACCCCCATTCCTTTCTCACCCCACCTACCCCTTTTAACAGATTTAAAAATTCAACCTTATCAAACCATGGACAAACTAAAACTAAGTTAACCATACAAAACAAAAACACTGTACATTACCTTGGTTTTAGACAAGTGTGAATTAAAAGGAATTGATTAAATTATCAAGATCAGTAACTAACTCATCTGCATTTTTATCTTTCTTAATAAGTTCAATATTTCCCTGTTCCTCATCTTTAATTTGGAGTGGTTTGTTTCCTTTTCGAGCAATAATACCGAGCCTTACGAGGCTTCTCACAGCATCACTTTTATCCAACCCATGACTTAACATTTCCTGTTTAATACCTTGCTCTATGTCACTGTCAATTGCTCTCAGACGGAAGTTTACTCTCCCCATGATCTAATACCTAACTTTCTATATCCTCTTACAATAGCCATTTGAGGATCATCTAAAATTACTTTGTTGTGTACTTCTATCAAGTCGGAAATTAAGTGTGCTGCTCCACCAGTTATAAGTGATAAATGAAAATTCATATTAAAACTTTCAATCTCATTCTGTATCTGAGTTGCTAATGATCTAAAAGCCTTTAATATCAATGGCTTAACGTCATAATCTTGAAACTCACCACTTAATACAACTCTGTCTAATTCATGCCTTGCTGGTGCTGTGTTTAAGTTCTCTTTGAGGTATTGTTGAAGTAGTCTGTATGCTGTATCTACACCAAGGTTAGGAGGACTGCAACTAAATTTGTGTATTTCCATGCCATCAAGGATTAATAAATCAAGTGTGTAATATCCAATATCAATTACTAAAATAGTTTTCTTTGCTTCTTCTGTTTTCACTAATTCTCCATGAACATCTAATAGGAAATCCATTGCTGCTCCTAATGGTTGAGGTATAATTTTGTATTTATTTATCTTAGGAAACGCCATAAAATCAGATTGTTTCAGAACATCTAAATGAAATGGTTTATGATCATTAAAACTTTCCAACATGTTTGTAAAACTCTCTTTTTGCGAAAAATAATAATCAATTGGTAAACCAGTAACTACGTTGACTGTTTCCATTGGCGCTAAATAACCTAGTGCAGTTTTTAGTAAAATTTCAGTAATCCATGAATCAGCCTTATTCTCTTTGATTGATGTAAATTTAACATCACTATGTCTGAGTGCTAAATCACCAACAAAGTATTTATTTTCGTATATTAGATCACCCTTTCTTTTGTTTTCTGGAAATAAAGGTTTTGTCTCTCCTACAATAGAAGGCTGACGAAAAACCTTTGATCCATACATTGCTTTAGTCCATCCGAAACCTAAATCAACTGGAATGTTCATGTTATTCCTCCTCTCTTTACTATCTGTCATCCATTGTATGACATTCCTTAAACCGAGTAAAGGTTTTTCTTAAATAAATTTAAGTTTTATCTAAAATAACTTTTTGTAGGGATTGGAGTTATCTTTGTGGAATATGTATTTATAGCAATTTTTGGGGGAAGTAAGATGTTTAAAAATAAAATTGAATTTTGGATGAAAGAACGAGGTTTAATTGGAAAGTTTGTTTATACAAAAGTGGGAGTATCTGAACCGACCTTCATCTCATGGAAAAAGAATAAAAAGCAACCGGATTTAGAACAGTCATATCAGTTAGCAAAAGTATTTAACATTAGCATTGATGATCTTTGTGAAGAAATTGATGAATAGTGTGAATTTTTGTGGTATAATTAATTTGCTGTAGGGCAGACAGCTTGTAACAATCGGATGTGAATAAGTTTCAAAAGAGACATTGGATAACCTCCGATGTCTCTTTATGTATTGATCACTCTCAGTATTGGTAAGAATGAAAATGAGGTGATTAATATAGGGATCTCCATTTTAGTTTTATTCATAGCTGTACCAATCGCTATCTATTCAAGTTACAGACAACTTAAAACCTGGGATGATAGGTATGAACCAGTAGAATCAATTGATTTAGAATTTCAGAAAACGGAAAGCCCAATTGAAATAAGGCTACTAAAAGCATTGAGGATTAATGGATACTATCCACGCACTCAGGTTCCGTGTGGGAAGTTTAGAATAGATATTGCATTTCCAGTTCAAAAATTAGCAATTGAATGTGATGGTGCTGCATTTCATTCTACCCCTAAACAAAAAGCGCATGACCGTAAAAAGGATACATTTCTAAGGAAACATGGGTGGAAAGTATTAAGGTTTACTGGAAGTCAGATTAATGGAAGAATGGGGTATTGCTTAAAGAGGATTGAAGGAGAATTAAGGAAAAGACAAGTACTATTTTAAGAAGCTACCTAAGTAGTAGCTTTTTTATTATAAAAAATTCAGTCCGATCAACCAAAGTTCTGATTTTAATGGTAAAATTTACTTATAATACAGGACTTTTGTTTAGAGGAGGGGTTTTATGATAATAAAAGTGTTATTTGGTGTTTTTCTCTTTATTCTAATGGGTTGTTCAGAATCACCAACTAACCTTGAAAATGATACAAATACTGATGACTATGAGCAAATTAAAGAAGTTGATGAGGATCATTTTACTAGCTTTATTACAGATGATATGTTTGATGAATGGCATAAGGATGCAATTCATCAAATTAGAAGTAGAGACTATACAGGAGCACTTGTAACATTAACAAGTCATGATGATGAGATTTCTGCCGACATTGAACTTATTGCAGTAGCTTTAACACTTTCCGAGGTGGAAGGTAATATTGACGTAACTCGTATTAGAGAAAATCTGCGAGATGTTAAATATACATATGACAATGAAACTATAAGTTTGCAGATTCAAAAGTTAAACAACTTAGTATCAGGTGAAACAGGAGTTAGAATAGGCATGACACAGGAGCAAGTTCTAAATTCTAATTGGGGAGAACCTCAAAGTATAAATAAACGCAGTTACGACTTTGGAACACGTGAACAATGGGTATATGGGAGTGGTTATTATTTATACTTTTCAGATGGAATACTTACTTCAATAAGTACAAGTGAGTAAAAACAGAACAAACGTTCTTGTGTTTCTCTTCTTATTTGCGTAATCTATATTTAGGAGGGATATACATGAACTTAAAAAATAATCGTGACCGTGGAGTAATAAAATGGACGGCAATGATGCTTCCAGAGCATGTAAAAATGCTTAGAGATTTTGATTATAAGCAACGACAACAACCTAAACCAACATTAGACGAGCAAAAATTAGAGGAATATGAATACATTATCTGTGAAGCAATGGAGAATAACACAGAGTTAACGTTTAAGTACTGGAAGAATGGATTTTATGAGGAGTTTACTGGTAGTATTTATTACATTGATCACGTTACTAAGAGGTTACATGTTAAGGATAAAAACGAGGATATTGAGTATATTCAAATTGATTGCATAAATTCAATTATTTGACACATTATTGGATTAATTCCCATAATTACCATGTTATAATTTACCTATTCGACAAAATTCTTTCACATCAAAGTGAAAGGAGAGGGAAAGGACTACTTTAGAGGTGAGGTAGTCTTTTTTCGTGGATTTTATTATAATAATTTGGGGAATAATAAAAGATAAAAAGGAGATATCAATGACATATAAATTTGTTTTTTCAACAGCGCCTTCTGATGACGAAAAAGAAAATAACCTATCATTAGAAGAAGTAGAAAAAATTCTTTATTCAATGATTATAAACCACTACAAGTTACATTATAAAAAGAAGGATGAATCATAACGTTCACCCTTCTTTTTTAGTATATTTTGAATTGACATTTATAATAAAATTTGCAATTACCTAATACTTTTATTCGGTTTACACCATAAACAAGGTTCATCCAGTTAAAGTCAAAATCATTATAATAATTAACATTTGAATTCCACTTCAAGTCATGTATGGTATTATCAATTGTAATCTTTTCTCCATCTATTACATTACTTATTGTCATTGTCTTTCCACCGTCAGAAGTATTTACAAAAGTAACATCCCCTTCTCCAACTTTTTCTAAATAGATGATTGGCTGTGTCTCTAAATCACCATTATTTTGAAAGTTAATCATTGTTCCTTCTTCTGTGTTCTCTGATAAGTCATAAAGTCTAGAAGAAACAAAAGGAGTATATGCATGAAATGTATCACAACGAAACCACAGTGATAAATACCCTTGTTTTAATCCGTTATGTATTAAATCAAAATCGCCAACCGGTACAGCCTGTAAATACCTGTTTTGATTGTTGCTAAACACTAGTGGTTGATAATTGTCTTGTAATAACCACCTTGATATTTCTCTAATTTTCTCGTCATTAAAAACTTCATTAAAATACATAACTATCGGAAATTCAAGTGGTTCATAGTCAATCGTTTTTAAGTACCGTTTTCCTCCGATGTCTTGATCCTCTATCAAATTCCGGCTACCAATTATTGGATCATTATATAAACCTGCACTTGAAGATATATTGATTAATCCCATATCATAAGAATTTATCCCTGCATAGGTGAAATATAGACTACTACTAATTGTCAAAATTATAACCTCCCATAAAAAAGAAGGATGAATTAACACCCTTCTTAACCACCTCTGAGTTTTATATAGTCTAATGTTTGTCTAGAAACAAAATTACTAATTTCCTTTAGTGTTTTGTGATCTAGTTTGTCATGTTTAACTTCAAAATGGAACCTCGGATTAAAATGTATTGTCTGATTTGAATTCTGTTGTAAATATTCATTTTCTGATAGGGTATCACTTAATGATCTTATTAAGTTATCGGTCATATTTTCAATACTTCCAACTAAACGATTAAATACAGTATCTGCAAAACTATCCATCATACCGAATAGTTTCGAGAGAGGCATAATAGCTTCATGCTCTGAACCTTCTCCAATTAAACTTAGTACCGCATCTGTAGCTATACCACCTTCGGCAAGTGCTGGTATTTTGGGCAAACTTATTTTTGGCAATGAAGGAACAGAGAATGTTTTTCCACCGATCCCAGGAATCCAGTCGGGAGTAGAAAACGATGGGATTTTATCTATCGCATTACCGATTCCATTGATCATTTTTTCCCATCCACCTAAAACCGAGTTAGCAAATCCAATAATTCCATTTATTGGTTTCTTGACTCCATCTCGAATCCCTTCCCACGCTTTAATAAATCCATTTTTGAATTTATCCGCTCGGTTTTGTATTTTCTCAAAGGAATCTGAAAAGAAACCACTTATTCTGGAAAGTAAATTGGAAACGGAATCACGTGCTGCTTCTATCGGTGATAAAATGGCATTTTTAATACGTTCAAGTAAATTCGACACTATTTGTCGTACCTTCTCAAATCCAGCGCTAAATAAATCTTGGTATTTGTTGATTATCTTACCGATAAAGTCCCCAATAAAATTAAGAACTATTTGCACCAAACCTTTTATAAATTTCAATGCACCGTCCCAAATTGATTTTAAAGCATCCATTGCTCCTTGCCAATCTCCAGTAAATACAGAAGCAAAAAACTTAACCAATGATAGGATTGTATTTAAGGCAAAGTCAAAAGCATTCTTTATTAATTTCCAAGCTGTTTCAATTATAGATATAATTATTGGCATGACAAATTCAACAATCTCTTGAATAAATGCAAATACATTTTGAACAGCTTCCATAATCTGCTCTCCATGTTCATTCCAAAAATCTAAAATAACTTCCAATTTTTCTTGAACAAAATTAACAACCGCATCCATTACTGTGAATACTACTTCTTGGATTTTATTAAAGACTTCCATTCCCTTATCTAAAATGGCCTGACCGTGTGTATCCCAAAAATCACGTATAAATTGAATAGCATTGGACACAAAGTCTTTTACATTTTGAAAAGCATTATTTACCCTGTCTCTAAACTCTTCATTTGTAGCATAGGCACTGGTTAATATGGCAATGAAACCAGCAATAGCACCAACAATTAAAGCTACTGGTAAACCAATCGCCCCTATTGCCGTTGCTAACATACCTAAAACCATGATAATAGGAGGAATTACAGCTGCTACTCCTCCCATGATAAGAATTATCTTCTTTGTTGAACCATCTAAGTTACCAAACCATGTGACTAAATCTCCGACTTTCTCAACAACTTTCGTAGCCATTGGAAGTAACAACTCTCCAAAATCGGCTGAAACATCTTTTACTTGACCTGTTAACCTCCGCATTTGGTTAGCAAATGAACCACTGGTTCTTTCAGCATCCCCTACGGCATCTGTTGATTGAGAAAGAATTGTATTATATCTTACTTGCATTTTTTCTGCTTCAGATAAATCCTGGAATTTACCTTGCAAGCCCATTCTTTCCATCTCTACTGCTATTGTGTTTTCATTGATCACTGCACCTAATGATTGTGCTGCTGTATGGTTTCCGCTAATGGCAGATTCTAAGTTTCTAAGGGCATCAGATTCAGCTAAGTTGTTAAAAGAAGCTAAGTCAACTCCCAAACTAACAATCTGTTTAGATAAATCTGCCCCCTCATCTCTAGCCATGCCCATACCCACCAACATATTTTGAGTAGAACTTAAATAACCTTCAATATCTATCTGTGATCTTCCCCAAGCATCTGCACTTTCTGCTGCAAAGTCACGCATTTCTTGTTCCATTCCATCAAAAACTACACTAAATTTTCCTCTCATTTCTTCTGCATCACTGGCAACTTTGATAAGGCCTGCTCCAATGCCGACAAGAGGTAAAGTGACTAATGCTGTTGTCTTTTTCCCAAAGTCAGTCATTTTCTTACCAACATCAGTCATCTTCTTTGAAAAGTTTTTGTTGAAACTTTCTGTCTTTTGAGATGCATCTTTCATACCGTTAACAAAAGAGTCTGTTTTGGCGATTAAATTTGTTACAACATTGTATTGTTTACTCATGTTCTCACCGCCTTTCTATGTACAAAAAAATGGAGATGTCTATTTAGACACCTCCACTCATTGCTTTCAATTGTTGTTTTGCACGTTTAATTCCCTCAAAATCAGTTTTTTGTTCTGGATGAACGTACTTTCTACTATGATGATTTGTACTATCCATTAAGTTTTCTAAGAATTGCTCACGTGATTTCTCTTTCATGTGAGGAACCATTTGAATATTAGCCATCATCAAGTAATTTTGGTTTTTCTCCTTTTCAATCATTTCTTGAAGTATAAAACTTTCATCTAAAAATGTATTATCAAGTATATAATCCCTTGTCCAACCATAGTTAGAAGCATAAGTATGTACTACTGATAAGATCATTTCCTGTACCCTTTCATAAAGGGATTTACTTAAACTGGTATGTGGTTCTACGTTTATTTTTTGTTCCGTAGAACCGTTATTAGGTTTTTTACCTTATCCACAATCGCTTTCACATTGTTTAATTCTAAGATAGTTTCAATCACACCCATAAATTCAACTGGATCTGCATTGTTTAATAGTTCTTTGTCAACTCCTGAAGCAACTGATACTAATTCAAAAACATCATCTTGTGCTGTAGCAAATAACAAAGGAAATTTAGTAAGTAATTGTTCATTAGAAAATGATTCTAATTCTTCTTTCGTAAATTGACCTTTTAACTTACCTGGTAAATGCTCTAATGCTAACATTAACTCAGCAAATTTACGCATGGTGAATTTTCTAATTTCTACTTTTTGACCTGCTACCGTTACTTTTTTAACATCTTTCATATATGTAATTCCTCCTTTATAATTTAAAGTTGTAACTCTTCACCAATTGAAAAATAATTTCCAGCTTGTGAAGGGTCGGCAGTTTTAGATAATGCTTCAAACTCAATTGTCCAAGTTGACTTTTCTTTTCCATATGTCTTTTCAAAAGGACTAACAGGAAATGCCTTGTAAATCACTAAATCATCTTGAGTATCAGTGATATCTGCTCCACGTGGACGAATACGAAGTTCTACTGCTTTATCACGTGCACGTTGTCCCAATCTCCCATCCACTAATGCACCAAGCTGATTTGATAACATTGGCATACCAAGTTCTAATTTTTCCTTTGCATAGTCTTCAAGAACAAGTGAAAAGGTTACTTCCCAACCTTCGAGACTTTTGTCATAGTTAGGGATTTCATACAAATCAATATCTTCATATTGAGGTGTAGCTGTAAAAGTACAAGCCTCTCCAATCAAATCTACTGCCTTTTCACCATCAACATATACATCACACTTACCATACTGTAACTTAATATCTTCACTCATGTATATCACGCTCCAATTTGTTTTATTTTTTGATTAAAAACGCTAATTCTAATGAAAATTGATCTCGTCTATTATCATCTTGATAAAGATAAGACAACTCACTATAGGCATTACTACCCAAAATAAAAAAATTACCTAAACGGTAATTCTCTTTGTCGTGGAATATATCCATTATTTGATTCCCATACTCAACACCATCGTTATAGTCCATTGATCTAATCTTTATTTCAAAGGTTAATTCCCTCGTAGGTGAATATTGAGAAGGTGGATAACCTCCACTATGTATAACTGATACAATCGTATCTGGTGCATCTGGATAATGATTTTTCCATAAGTTATTCCCTTCCGTTAATGAAGGAATGTTATCATCGATATACTTTGCAATTTGATCTAACAACATTACTCCACAACCTTTTCGTAATCACCAATAAAATAATAAGATTTAAGTTTATTGTCATCAAAAGATTTACTAGGCTGACCAATAAATCTTAATCTCACCTTGTCTTGTCTTTTATCATATGTCTTTTTGAATGGTATATTAGGATCGGGAATAGCTGAAAAAATTGTAATATCATATTCTTTACTCTCACCAGCATCATAAGGATGGATTGTAATTTGTTTACCATCCCTTTCTATCTTTGCAGGATTATCATACAGTCCATGCTCATGATCTTGTAAACCTGGATTAGATAGTTTCATGGTTTCGTATGTCTCATTAGAAATGGACATAGTTAACATTACTTTATAATCCTCAAACAAATAAAAGGTTTGCATTTGCCCGCCTTTTAATTCTTGATATTTAGGAATAGCTTCAAATACAACCTTCTCAGCCAACGGAGATAGGGAAACACCGTCATAAGTAACCTGACACAACCCTATAGGTAAACGTATCTTGTCCATTAGAATACCTCCTTTGACTTTTCCATTAACCGCTCCGAATACATTTCACCGTATTTTTTAGAAGGCTTTTCAAGGAACTTCCTTCCCACGTGCATACCATCTACTTTAGGTTTCTTTGCAGATACCGGCCCAAGTTGATAAATGTCTTCATGTCTTCTTAAAGCGTATTCTTTGGAGTAGCCAACTTTTGCTTGGATCTCATTTCCTACTTTTTGAGGCTGTTCAATACTTCCACTCTCCATCAGTCCACCTTCTTCAAGTGGCGCTAATTGTTGAGATACGGAAAGTAAATCCTCTGCATTTTCTGTCATTCCCTCAATAAGTTTTGCTTCCAATTTATCTGGTGCTGAATTAAGCATCTTAGCCAAATCATCAAAACTCATGTTGTAAGTAGCCATTAGCAATACACCACCAATCTGTTAGGTGTACCGTCCAAATGATATTTAGGTTGTATCGAAATAATTTGATGTTCACCTTTATAACCAATTAAACAGTCAAAATTGATTTCTGTTTCAGGAGAAAACCAAAATTGTAATTTAGATACAACTTCCTCTGCTGCTTGATTTTTCACCATTTTAAATTCTTCTTTTATCCTACATGGGGTGGGAATAGGCTCACCCTTTTGAGGTTTACCATAGGAATCTTTTGTAAAAGGGATGATTAAACACTCTTGGTTTAAGAAGTCATTAATCATACTATCTTACCTATATTCTTTTTGATAATAGGCTTTAAAAATCCAATCACAATAGGAGAAAATATAGCATTATTCATCTGGATGTGTATATCATCTATACGGTAATCATGTATACCTTCATTTTGAAGTTGAAAACGTTCTTTAGAGAATGTTAGTAAGTGCAAAGCTTGTTCACAAACAGCATGAAAATAAGCTGTAGTTCCCTCTGCATTTTCACGCAAAGTAAAGTGACCTTTGATTAAATTTTCTGCTGTATGTAAAGCATTTTCTTTTACTTGCTCATTGAAAGTTGACCACTTTTCGCACTGGAGATGATTAAGGAAATACTCATCAGCTTGATTTAAACTAATCATCTGTTATCAACTCCAAACATTTCGATTGTTACTTCTTTGTCTGAATCTGAATCATTAGTCAATTGCACCTTTAACCTATCAATTAAACTTAGAGATTCACCATAGAAGTTTCTAAAATCAATATAACCGTTAGTACCGATTTCATTTCCATCAATCGTAACCTCTTCTATGATAAGAGGACTACTTTGATAACAAACAATGTTCAATGTACAAATTTTCCATTCCCATCGTTGATCAATAGGTACTTCATATTCAACAGTTTCTGTCGAATTAGCTGAAATAGTTTCATTGATTATTATTTTCAAAGGCTTTGAAATTGGCATAGTTATCACCTTGCTTCCAATTTAGAAATAAGCTTTTGCTTACCCATATTCGAATAACCTTTGACACCTTGTTCCTTTGCTAATGCTTTTAATTCTTTCAAGTCCATGTTATCTAAGTCATTAGATTGACCTTTGTTTTCTTCATCCTTCTTTTCATTGTTCTTAATGGTATATCCTTTTCGTTTAAAGTAATCAAGAGAGTAAGGGGAATTAGTTTCCCCTACTCCCTCAACAAAAGTGACATTTGCTACCACTCCATTAAAATTCTTGTTTGGAGAATAGACTTTTGTCATTATTATTGAACCTTAACGTTTCTGAATACACCAGCAGATTTTTGCTTTTTAAGAACAACAGAAGTAACCATTTCAACTTCACCAGTTTTAACGGCACCTGGAGTACTGAAATCAGGAAGGAAGTATGTGACTAAGTCTTGATTAGCAAGAGATACACCATGGAATGCATCCATACCAAAACGAACAGCATAAATATCAGTTAATCCTGTTACAGAATCACCAACAGTACGAGTTTCAATTTTTACTACCGGATTGTTAGATCCTGCTTTTGCTCCTAAGTCAACTAGAGGAATACCGTCATAAGCAGATACCTTACGACCAAAAGCATCCTCAGATTGAGTTAAGTAACTTGATCTACGTGCTACTTGCTTAATACGAGCGATTAGCTTAGAGTTACCAGCAATTACTGACGGCTTTTCATCCAATTCAGCTAACCAGTTCTCAAACTCATCTAAGAACACCTTGTAATTGGAGTCAATTGCTGAACTAGTAGATAAGTCAATAATTCCATCTGTGTGATATTCAGTAGAGGAACCAGTAACAGCCACGTCTAAACCATCGAAAGAATCTTCATTCTCTGCAACGGAACCATTGATAACTGTATCATGGAATAAAGCACGTGCTGCCTTTACTTTTTGTGCTAATTGGAATTGGAATTCATCTACAAGACCACCAGTATTAGCAACGATACGATCAATATTGAAGCTTCCACCTAGAGGCTTTAATTCAGTCACAAAGCGCTTTTTAGTTGCTTCGCTGTTAGCGTACTCTTGATTGATTTTACGGAAATCTGCACCGGATTCAGCTAATACACGTGTATAACCATAAGTTAGTGTACCTCCGCTAGTTCCTGGTGTTACCGCATCATCGAATTGAATGTTATCTAAGATGTAAGAACTCTTACGAAACTCATCAATTACCCCTTTTTGAATATCGTCCTGTGTGTTTAATTTTGCTTGTTCTAATGTTACTGCCATAATTTAACAACTCCCTTTTCGTTTTATAGTTTTTATTTTGTTTTAAATGCTTTCGCCAACGCATCGGCAAAACTTGTCTGAGTGGTATTGCTACCATCTGGATTATTACCTTGATTACCAAATGACTGAGGATTTTCTTTTTTGAATAATCCTTTTGAAATTGCATTTTCTATCCATTTAAGTTGTTCTAATTCACTACCGGAAGGTACTAAATCTTTAAACTCCTTTGGAATAGCTTCTTTCTTTGCCTTTAAAATTTCTTCAAAGGTTTCTTTGTACTGTTTGTAATCTTGCTCTAATGGGTCATGCTTAGATTTCAAGTCATTGTACAAAGACTCAAACTCACCCTGTTTTTTCTTTGCTTCATCTTCAGCTTTTTGTTGTGCTGCTTTGAAATCATCTAACTCTTTTTTCATAGCCTTATAATTATCATTCACTTCTTTAAATCTTTCGTAAGGAATCATATTCTCGGTGTTTTTCGTCCCCTCAGACGAGTTTGAATTCCCACTTTGATTATTTGAATTTGTATTATTAGGTTCATTATTTTGGTTATTAGAAGCTCCACCGCTACCACCTTCAGCATTGAAAAAACGAATTTGTTTGTTAAAAATAAACATAAAAATATCACTCCATTTCCCATTTTTACGTCTTATGTGACGAGATTTTTTAAAACATAAAAAATACACCAACTAATGACGTTGATGATACAATTCTTTATTTAAATCTTTAATTGTACGATTCTGATATTTCGTACTAATAATAATTCCTTCATCTCCCCTCATACGTGCTAATTCTGGCATATAGGAAAGGAATACATGTCTACAATTTGGATGTAAATTTTCATACGGCTGGTTAGGTAAACTTTTGATTGAAGGATACATAGGATGATTTCCCTTAATGCTCCAAACCGTATTTTCATATGCACCACACCAACATGTACTATTATGTGAAGAAATACGAATAAGCCCAAAGTTTTCATTACTTGGGTACTTATCTTGATATTCTTCTAATCTATTCATTGTCCCACGATTATGTAAGGTACGAGACTTAGAACGAACTAACATGGATGAATAATCTTCTATTTTCCAATGCTTCCCACCTGCATCCACAAACGAGGTAACACCTTGAGAAACTAAAGCATCTTTTAATTGCTTTTTTGTTTTCTTGTAGTCTTGACCTGTTATAGTCTGCATGGTTAATAGTTCACTTGCATTGGAACGAATGATTCTTTTTGCTTCCTCATTCATAAAGGCAGTATTTTTGGCTAAGTCAGTATATGTATTCCTACTTGCATTAGCAATAGCATGTTTATGAAGTACTATTTGCTCCCCTCTAATAACATTCACACCGTTTAAATATGCAAAGTCTGTATCAATGTTATGTAAAGACAATAAATAATACTCTGGTAATACATCATACGACCATTTATAAGCCTCTTCATCCAAATGTTTCAATTCCAACTGTATTTCTCTAAGAATAGAACGTGCTTGACGTTCACTTAATCCCCTGTCTATTTGCTCTTCTAACAATTCCAGTATAGAGATATAGGATATCTTGTAATCATTAACTAGTTTGTTTGATTCCCTATCCAACTTATCAATGCTCATTATTAAGTACCACCTGTAGGTTGAGTAGGATCTGTCATAAACGTTAGATTGTTAATTTCATTCTGTTCATTAATGATTTCTAAGAATTCCTCTTCTACTTGTTTACTGGTGTAGTGAGGATTCAAACGAGAAATAGAAGATTTTATAGAACTTGTTTTACTTGTCACCTTTAATTGCTCTGATTGTGCCATTTCATAAAAATCAGTAGGAATATTTAACTTTAATTCCACATTTGGAATGGCCGGAGTATATTTTCCATTTCCAGCAATCACCTGTAATTGTTGAGCTTTATACAATATCTTCTTTAATGCTTCTCTCCAATATGTATGGGAACGTGTCACCATACATTGAGTACGCCATGACTTTAGTAATAACGCTCTACCTGAAGCCTGAGAAGTATTATCTAAACCATATAAAGCTGGTGCAAGTGGTGATACATAACTTAAAGCCTTAAAAATAATATCTTCAATAAACTTAAAATTGGCATCAGCACTCCATTCCCAAGTGATATAACCTGGAGGCTTTTCACCTTTTCCATGATCAACAGGATATGCCTTCCCACCACTTTCAAAATTCCCATCATCTTCAAAGAAAGAAGGATCAGCATACATATTAGGATCTGAATGCCTATCTAATATATCTGCAATTTGAGTTACACGATGGTTTAAAGAATCAAATAAAGGTGTTAATGCTTTATACATGGAATCTCCCCAAAAGTTTGAACCGTTACGAATTAAAGGAACATAGGTTAATGGTGATTCTGTTAATTTCGTATTAATGGATGTGCTTTCACCTACTAACTTTTCAATTTTATTACTTTTGAATAGATAAGTAGCTGTAGTTACCCAATATTCACCATTCCTCTTTTCATACGTTTCAGTAAACACGTATTCCCTTTTATTCTCCACGAATGGAAAAGCGAGGGTTTCTAATTCGATTTTACGTTTATCAAACTTGGAAAACTTAGGAAAATAGAAATCTGGCTCAACATAGGATATTTTAGAAACTCCCTCATCAAGATAATTCTTGAATACGACACCACCTTTATAGGCTGTGCTTAGAGAAGCTTCTGACAACATCATATCTAAACTATTGTTTTCAATAATGTCATCTAAAGCCTTATCTGCTTCCTCATTATCCTTAGCAAAAGCATTAATAGGAGTACTAAAAGCCATATCTGAATACAGAATAGCCACTTCACGAGGCAAAGCAATTGCAAGAAGTGGATGAGTACCGATATTATTCAATTTTCTTAGTTTTAACCACGCATCCTCATTATTACTAAACATATTCTCATAATCTTTGTATGTAATATGTCTATCTGTCCCAAATTTAACATGACTTAAATCCATTCATTCACCTCCTTTACCAGCCAACTGGTTTATTGTATATCTTCTTAGGTTTCTTGATACCTTCCACTAATTCATAAGATAATTGAAGCACGTCTGGTGCATCATCATTTTTGGCTCCATAATGATAATCTTCAACTTGTTTATTAAAAGAGACACAATCACGATTAAATAATATTTCCCCACGCGTGACAAATGGCTCTAAATTCATGATACGAGCATGTTTGTTGGTACGTGGCTTCACATTTTTAACTAATACGTGGTACATTTCCTCTTCTTTTAACTTTTGCCTCAAATCATCCGCTATATATTCTTGGAATAGCACTGACTCAAAGCCAATTGTAGTAATGGAAGGATACTTTTTACATAAATCAATAATCATTTTAATTAGTTCATTTGGTGGAACTTTATGTAACTGCCCATCTATCACATATTTACGTGTCGTTTGCTTATGTTTGGCCAATACACATAGAGCAGAATAGTCTGCTTTACTTGTTTTACCCATAGATGGATCGACACCTAACACAACCTCCATTTCATCTAATCGAGGTAACGTTTCAAAAGTTTGTAAGGATTTCAGAATATAATTTTCACTTGATGTAGGTTGATTCTGATCCTCTTTCCAAAAGGCTGCTTCCCCTGACTTTTCACGTTCTAACATGATGTTATAATAAGCACCTTTGTATTTAACCTCATTCTCTGGGAATCTACCTTCCCATAAGACTTCTACACCGTCTAACATGGCTTCTTTATTCTCACAGTAGAATGAATAAGCATCGTCCATCCTATTGGGATTTTCTAAGTTACGATAAATGGAACGCCATTCGTCCCATAAATGTTCATTTTTAGGGAAACTTTTCACACATTGATAAAAGAGTGTTTTCCATGATGGTTCATTCATGACACGTGCCAAAAGTGAATTCTGTGATAATAATGTACCAATGTAAAACATATCCGTTTTATAGAAACCTAGTCGAGATATTTCATCACGAAAAGCACCTTCTAGTTTTTTCTGTAATGATTCAGATTCCATTACTTTCTTATCTTCTAAGTCATCTAATATGATTAAATCTGGACGTGTGTTTTTATTTAAACCTCTTAATCCACTTTGCCAACCGGAACAAGCAACCCATACACCGTGTATCGTTTCCAATCCATCTGCATTCCATGTTCTTTTTTTATCACGTTGTATACCAAAGTCTTCAATAACTTCCGGTGATTCTAACATACGTTGAATTTTCGTTAAAAAGTTTGCAGAAATATCTCCATTAGCAGATATGAATAAGATGTAACTTTTACGTTGATACACGGCTGCCCATGCTGGAATTGCTAATGAAGAGATGGTACTTTTACCGTGTGAACGTGGTGCAACTACAGCTAAGTTTTCTTTTGCATTAGATTCTATTCCATTTTTTAGAGTGGATAATATTTCTTGTGCATAGTCCCCAAAGTCTAGTTTAAATTGATCATGGATATATGCTTTACAAAAGTATTCAATATCTATTTCCCCTAACATTTTACGTAAACCATTTGTACCAGTAAGGGGATAATTAGTGACTAATTCCTCTATTTCATCATCAGAAAAGTGACGAGATAGATAATTGTAAAGTAAGTCTATTTGTTCATCGTTTAATTGCTTCATTTTTTCACCTACCTTTTTCTAAAACTTCCGAATTACTGAGACATAGTGAGTATTTTTAAGCGACTTAGACCCCCAAAATCGGCAGGACGAAATAAAGGGTGGGGGGTGTCGAATTATGTCGTTTTATGTAACACGAACATATATTCTATTATCAGACAAAGAAAAAAGATAATCACATCTTTAGTGATCATCCTAGTCAAATACGCTAAATGTTTTTAATGTATTGTTTGTTTCTTCTTTGGTGATACCTATATACCTTAGTGTAATATCTGGTGTGCTGTGGTTAAGTATCTCTTGTAACATTGCAATATCCTTTGTGGCCTTGTAGAACCAGTACCCAAATGTTTTTCTTAGTGTATGATTCCCAACGTTATCAACTCCTGCAAAGTCTGCTGCTTTATTCAACTGTCTATACGCTTGAGTAGGTGAAATAGCCTTATCACCTTTTCTACTAGGGAATAACCATTGACTTTCTAATGTATAAGCATATTCAAATACCTCATTAAAACATTTTCCTATATAAATATCTCTAATCTTCTTTGTTTTACCTTCTTTTGCCCTCAATATCTTCTCACGCTTCGTTTTAAGGTTAAGTATTTGATTCCTCTTTAGTTTCAATAGATCACCTACACGTAAACCAGTTTCACAACCTAAGATAAATAAGATGTAATCACGCTCTGAACAATGTCTTTTTAATGCCCATTTCATATCCTCTAACTGCTGTTTGTCTCTAATTGGCTGAACATCCTTAATGTGATTAGGATTCTTATTCATGATATACTCCTTCCAACGTCAATAAAATAAACGTTTTGAATGTATGTTTTTTTAATTAAATAGAGTATATCATGAATTTTATAACAAATCCACTGTTTTCAATGTTTTGAATGTATGTTTTTATTTAAAAAGATACATTCAATAAAAGCAAATAAAAAAGACACGATAAAAACTTTCTTTTATTCGCTTTCTAGCTGCTTCTTTTTCTTGATCTTCTCTAATAATACATTCTTAGTATCGCTATCATCGTTCTTAATTTCCAGTTTTTCTGCTTCTTTAAGCCCTCCAAGGCTCAATAATTCCTTAATGGAGTTTACCCTGGCATTAGCATTTTCATTGTCTTTACCAATATCCTCAAGCCATTTAATGTAACGAATAGCATTACTTTTAATGTTCTGCTTTAATATCTTTTCTTTATGATTTAAAGCCTCTTCTAACGCTTCATTAAATACTTTGTTTTCCTTTTTCCACTTATAATAAGTTGACCTTGGAACAGTAGACAATTCACATATTTCAGTAATGCTTTTATCGGTGTTAACAATCATATCAATAACTTCTATTTGCTTATTATTCAACTTATCCGACATTTCTCGACACCTCGCTTTCATATATCAAGAAATTTTGATATTGTTTATTTTTGTCCATGTTATTTACTATTTTTAGTAATATTAATTTTATACTTTATAGCTGCATAATCAATTACAGGCTTTAACATCACATTCACTAAATCTGCATCTACTTCATACTTTTCACTCATTAATTCCACTAAATCTTTATAACGCTTATCATATGATTCTTCATCGGCTGACAACAACCCTACTAGTTTCAATCCTATAAGCATTCCTAAATCTTGTGACTCACTTTCCCCACTCTCACCACTCATCTTTCTTAACTTATCCTTCGCTGCTCTAATACCTTCAAAATCTGTTTTTACTGGCTCATATGTAAAAATATTTCTTATATCCTCTTCAATCAATTCCAATAGTTGATCATGAGTTTTATTTAAATACTTCTCAGCATCCACTCTCAATTCACCGTGTACCTTATGAAATCCCTTTTGAATAGAATAACTAATATTCACCGCTCTTAAATATTCCTCTTTAGCACCAATAACACTATATACTTGCTCAATATTTTCAATTTTAATTTTACTCATTTTCATAACCTCCTAATTTTTCCAAACAAAAAAGCACCCTAAATGGATGCTTAACTATTAGTTAATAACCAATGGAATATTTCTTTAATTTTTTCGGAATAATCGAATTGGTAATACGAATTAGAATCACGATCACTAATTAAATTAATTCCTCTTTCATCGCTAAAATTCAAATGTGCAATTGTTTCACCATTACCAACTTCATTAATCTTAAAATTAATTAAATCTCCTATTAAATAAGTATCAACACTAACCGACTTATTTACTTCTTTAATTTCATAGATCATATCGTCAGTAAAGACAATAAATGATGATACATCATTATTTACAAGATTTTTAGGATATAAATGAGCAATTGTCTTTTTCTCCTTAATTTTCAAAAGACATGGAAAAGCTCTTGCTGCATTAAAACTCCTTAGATCATTACCGTTAAAATTATTTTGCAGTTCATCCAATGAAAAAAACATATCAATCACCTCCACCAAATATTTACTTAATCAATATTCGGCATATAGAAACAAATACCTCTAAATTTCCAGACGAAAATAAAAAGTACCCTTTATGGATGCTAATTCAATTTGTCCTCAAAAATTTCCTTTAGATATAAATCCAATAATTCAGTTGTAAACTCCGTTTTATGAACTTCGCTAAACATTCTAAAGGTTTTATAATAAATAAAATCAATCTTAAGCCGACTGTCAGTTACAGTAAATCCATCTTTATCTTCTTTTATGGATAATATCTGATTACCAACAGTGATCTCAACATCCAAAAGATATCCTTCTTCTGTCATATTCATATCAAAAGATGAATAAATTATTTCACTTTTTAATTTACTTTGTAAATCTCTAAAGTACATTCTAATCTGTTTAGCTACAGTTTCCCTATTAATGTTTTTTCTAGTTTCATCTGAAAATTTTGTTTTAACAGCTTGAATAAATTCATCTTTATAACTCATCATTCATCACCCTCCACCAAATTATTTACTTACAACATTCGGCAAGGGTTAACAAATATCCTTTATTTTCCCAAATTAATTACTTCCACATCTCCAACAATACTTTTTACTTCTTCTATATCCTTACTTATAACACATCCAAATTGACCATTAAAGAAGTTATCAGCTTTGTATGTATAAGGCCCATAATATTCACCGTGTTTTACAATTACAGTTTTTCTTTCTTCTCCCCACATTTTTACTATGTGTTGATGATCAATCTCTTTCCCCCAGGGTTTACTCATTACCATACTTCTCCTTTTCCACTTCTGCCATTCGTTCCCTTAACGCTTTATTTAGCTCACTATCATCATCCTCAAATGCTGCTTTAGCAAATAGTGCAAATGCTTCTGCCCCAGTATATTTACTCTTTCTTAACAGTGGACGCTGTTTAATACGCTCATACATTTAATTCACTCCTGATTCTTAATGTATTGTCTTTCAATATCTAAAATACAGTTATCTATCAACCTACAAACCTCCATAAAAAAATCAGCTTCCCATTTAAGAACATCCTCAACGGTAAACTGACTTCTACTCACGATTAATGCTATGTAGTCTAAAATTTCTTTACGCTGCATGATTAAACACCTAACCATAAGGTAAAACAAATAGCAAATACACTTGCTGCGTATCCTATTGCATATTGTGTTTTATGATTCTCATTCTCTGCTTTATTACTGATAATTCCAGAACCGAATCCTAAAGCAAAAAATATCAATAGTATTAAAATTGCAATTATCATCTATTTAACCTCCTGTAAATTAAGAACTAAAGATTCTTTATAAATTTTCTATAGCTGTCAACATTCTGTTTTTGTTTAATTTGTCGTTCCTCAAAATGTTCTATTATTTCAAGCATTTCTTTTGCTTTATGTTCTAATAATGTCTTTATTTTGTTGTCAGCTTCTAAAAGTTCATCATGTAATGTATTCATCAACTTACCTCCTTTAATAACCAACTGGTAAACTTTCTATGTAACTCATCACTATTTAAACTATTAATACCGTTCTCACGCTTGAATTGTTCCGATTTATCCTGCACCCATACAATATAGTCCCATGACTTGAAATGGGCTCCTGGTTCAATTCCTTTCGCTTTGCAATAGGACATGTATCGTGCTTGGTAATTAACCATTTCTAGCAAACCATTTTTCAATAAGATAAGTTCCCAACATCATTAAATTTATCTGTATAGAGATAACGAAAATTATAATTAACATAAAATCCATTCTTACTACCTCCTCAAATTTTTAACAAAATAAAAAACACTCCCATAACAGAAAGTGTCCTTTATTTTGTCACCCATTTTAATTTTTCCTCTATCCATCCTTTAAACCGATAAAAACCAATTTCCTTTTTTATAACTTCCACTAATTCTCTTATCTGCAAACCAAGAGTAAATATAGCATAAGCATATGTATTTTCAAATATTTTGCGATGTTTAAAAACTTCATCGAGTGGTATGTCGTTAACCTTTGCATACTCAATTAATATTTCGTCCTTTTCCATGTGTTTCACCTCCAAAAGAAAAAGCCACACCACAGTGTGACTATAAACTCTTTATTATATAAAACCTTCTAACAAGTTTCATATTAATGACAAATCCTTCATTAGAGATAAACCAGTCATTACTCATTAAATGAGATTGCATTTTTTCTTTACTTTTTGCAAAACCAGTATATGATCTAATATCATGCTCAGCGAATAAGAATTCTATTTCAAACTTTTGATTCTCACTGATTTTAATCACCTCCCATCATGCCCTTTAATTCGACATAATGGAAAGATATTCCTTTGTTACATATCCAGCCATTCTTCGTCACTATATTCATAACTCGTAATAGTACACCCATCTTTTCTTGTTACTGTTTTGACTGGCATTATGTCCACCCCTAATATAAGTTGTTTCGTAATTATAGATCAAAGTAGATGAACTTTCAAACAACGAAAAAGACCCCACAGTTTGATGTGAGGTCTTGAATAAATTATGTGGTACCCCTAGATATTTTCAAGTCTAGGGGATTTTCTCATGTAAATGAGAATATGATGTAATGTTGCAATCCTACTATAAGTAGGTCACGCCCTAAAGGCAGCATACGTAAATTTCTTAATTAAAGAATAATATAAAATGAATTACTTGTCAATTGTTTCCTGCAATTTCTTTAAATTTAATAATTCTTCAATAAGTTTTTCATTCTGTTTCGTTAACGATTGTATTTGCTCATTTAGCATTTTACTCATATATGGTGTATGTGTTTTTAGTAAATAATCTTCAATCTGATCCATAAGTTTTGTGTTGGCAATAGATCCCACTACTCCTTGTCTTGTTATTCTATTTTTAGAAATAACTCTCATTTGATGAACCAAAACATATGAATCATTTTTAAATTGATTGAATTCTTTACAAGATACGGGTATCAATGATGATTTAATATCCTCTGACATAGTATCGATTTCTAAGCTATCCTGAGAAGTTATGGGAATTACTACAACCATACCCGTATAATCCGCAATAACTATCCCAGTGTGAGTTAATGCTAGTTCTCTGTCAATGTTACTTGCTCCAAAATCAACACTTAGTAATTTACCTCTGCCAAATGATTGATGGAAATCAAACGTCTCATTTGGTTTATCTTTTTTTGAAAATTTTCTTACGCTATTTGGTTTTAATCCAAATGTACCGAAATCTCTTAATACACCTTGCCAAAGTATAAGTTTACTGGTTTGGTAGATGTTTTTACGTAGATACCATCTCTTAGTCATTTTGACAGATTCATTAACTTGATTTTTCATATCGTCGTTTGAACCAGAATTAATGGTAGATAATGTTCTGTTTTTCAATAATGCGACAACCTTACTTATATTAACGCTCAATATCCTCTCACCTCCAATCTACCAAAATTATACATAACAATTTAGTAGATTAAAAGGTAATTTAAAGAATTATGTCACTATTTATCATTTTTTTAATTTTCTTTTTCCGCTTCTTTTTAGGCTTAATTTTTCCTGCTGCAATTAACTCATCACGAATCTGATCAACAGTTTTTAGTTCTTTTGGACGTTTATGTTCTCTATATTTCCATGGATCATTGTCGAACTCATAACCTTTCCAACTTGAATAAAACTTTTTCTCAGCTTCCGTCCAGCCCATTTAATCACCGATTATTTCTTAGATTTGCAGTAGTATTAATTAAATCATCCCACAAACACCTTAATAGCACTTCTGGTTCTTCATTCTCTATATCTATATCTAAGCCGTCAAAACAGCCTTCTTCAATCAAATCTTGTACCATTTCCCTTAGTTCCTCTTTACTGTAATCGCCCATCTATTTCACTCCTTTTATTTTGGTGTGTTCATGAGGAATTGAACCTCATCTAACCGCCTGGAAACACAAAAAATAAGCACCAATGTGCTTAACTAGTCAATCACTATAAATTTCTTATTTCTTGGTATGTAATAATTGTTTTTCAATTCCTGGTACTCTGCTCCACTAAACAATATATCTAAGTTTATGTATCTACTTCTGACCGGTATATTGTCCTTTATATCAGTTTCAACGTATCTCATTCCATCACCAGTAATTCCAACTGAAAGAACTTTTCCTTGTTCAGTAATTATTGGATCACTTGGTGATTTACGATGCTTAAACTCATATGTTTTTCCAACTTCCATTTACATTCCACCTTTTTACATTAAAAATAAGCACCTAATTACTGTGCTTCAATTCTCTCTACTGGTTTAAATTCACTTTTATGTACATTCACAATTAACTCTCTAAATTCATTACTTCCACATTTACAGAGATTATCACTGGTGACAACCAAGCACCTACAACATAACTTTATCTTCATGATAATCCACCTTCTCAATAAAATGGCCTTTACCTAATTGACGTTTTATCGTTCTCTTTTCCACTGCTATTTTAAATTCATCTGTCAATGAAACATTCTTATCAGATAAGTAATCCATACACATTTCTTGATGTTCTTTTTTATCAAACGTCTCATTTACACGTTGTTTCATTATTTCTGTTTTCAAAATTTCCTCATCTTCTTTAAATATTAATTCTTGAAGCGTTTCCCTAAAAAACATATCGTGACAACTTTCTTTGATTCTTTTCTCTGCCTGACAAGTGAGAACATAATCAATTGCTTCGACTTCTGATAAATCATTTTTAACTCTATATGCTGCAATGTCATATTCATATTGATCCAACATAGGTTCAGCATGTTTAAACACATATACCTCTTCATCATCTTCAATATTAAACTGTTCCATCATATAAAGTGGTTCATTTTCACGCTCAAACATTATGTAGTCTTCTAGTCCATAAGCATCGTAATAATTTGTTACAATTTTATCCCATAACAAAGAATTATTATCTGCACGATACTGATATATGTACAAGTCTGGATCTCTAACTAAATCCTCAGAGATAGGACTGACTTTGATTAACTGTTTCATTACTCATCCCCTTTGACAATATCGCTAATTTGTTGTTCTAGTTGCTTCCTTTCTTCTGGTGTTATATCACCTATATATTCAACTAACTTTTTACTTTCTTTTTGTGATAATAAATCAGACTTAGAACTTTTTAATGAAGTCTTTATATAATCAACTTCTTCGATTAATAACTTTAAACCATCATCTGTACGATTCATGTATCTCAGAAGACCACGGAACAAATCAACTTCAATTTGCCTAGTATAATGTTGAAGCATTTTTTCTAATTCACCTTTTTCAATAACAACAACCTCTTTGGACATTAAAACACTACCCTTCTAATAATTTTTTTGAAAATGGGACAGCCACGTGATATGACCGTCCACATTTTCAGTGGAATAAAAGGAGTCGCAACCTGAGAAGAGGTTGCATTTATTTAATAACGCTCTACTAAAAGCAGAACGATACTAACAGTAAAAAAAAGAGTAAGCTGGTAAGGCCTACTCTCAAGAAGGAGTGTAGTTTGGGATAACTACAGTAAGTATTTAAAATAACGCCCCGTCAGGCGATATTAACCTATTTAAAACACATAAAACAAAGGGATAAGAATAAAATCCTATCCCCTTACCTCACATGCTAATAAAGGAGGACACCTTTATTATGGCTATTGACAATATGTTACGAAACGTAATTGAACTCACTTCAAAAGTCCAACAGCTTCTTGCACCACGTTTTATTTAAAGACGGACATGATACCCAACGATTCACATAATATATGTGCCACGGCTACCGTCTAAATCTATAAATCAACGGGTACTTTTACCCAGTGATAAACTTGTTTACTTTCAATGTATTCTTTAACTTTCTGAGCTTTAGTATCACTCATATTTGCTTTGTGGTTAAACCACATAGATAGTAATCCTGGACTAATTCCTAACTGTTTAGAAAGCTCTATATTAGTAATACTTTTCATACGTTTTAGTTGGTTTAGTGTATCAATTTGATTATGATCCATCACTCTCCCTCCCTTTTAGGTTGAAATTATAATTGAAATAAGTTCAATAATTTTCAAAAAAAAAGTAACCAGTAACATAAGTCACCGGTTAAAATTATGCTGGCAAGCACAATAAAAATTCACGAATTCTAGAAGAATTTCTTCTCCCACCTTCCGATAAAGGAAAGATACAATCTGATCAGATGTACCTTACACTATAATATGTAAGATTTTAGGACTACATTTTCTATTGTTTTTCGTATGTCTTTATGTAACTGGCTACTTTCCGTAAATCTTTATCTAAATTATTCAAATATGTATAGAAAATACTTAAGCATTTGGTGATGATTGTATTTTTTGTTTCTGTTCTTAATTTTCTATGTACAATCTCACCATTCATTATCTTGCAAAGTGTCATGTAAGTACTTTTATGTAATTGCTTATCCATCTGAAGCAATACCTCTTTAAATTGTGAATCACCTTCCATAATCAAGTCAATGATACTCGGTTCATGCTCCACTCTATTTTTATGTAAATAATTCACGTTAACTTGTTTCTCTTTGTCAAACTGAGTTTTAAACCAACCTATAAGTAATTCAAATTGAGCATTTACATCCTCTATGTTATCAATCACGTTATTAAACATAGTGAGGAAATCCCTTATTTCATGAGACAGTGGAACATTTTTCTTTTTCTTCGTATTGAACCACAACTTATATAACTTATACAACTTATCACCAATCGTTTCCTCAATGGCCCGTACACGTGATTCATCTATATTTAATTCTTTTGCTATGTGAGTGTTACCGTATGTTTTTTGATTATCTAACTCATATTTACGTATCAACTTTTGATATACGGCTAGTTGCTGCTTTGTTAAAATTTTATTTATGTATGCTTCCATTTCCATATCCTTAATGAAATCTGCAAAACTCATGAATAAGTTCTTTTGATCCCATTGCTCAAAGGATTTTTGATTATAGTAACTACTTGAATCAGATAAGTTATCCTCGTCATTATCGTAATCAGATGAACTACCACGTTCTGATACTATTTCAATTTCTCTGGAGACTATTTCACCCGTATTTTTGGCAAGAACAACTTTACCTAGTACCCTATCTTGTTCAGTTTGGATAAATCCATGTATGTACTTTTTAGCCCATTTAACTAACGTATAATTTCCTAATTCTTTAGGTTTAGTTGGATTTTTCTGTAATATTTCAACATTTACAAACTCCATTAATGCTTCTTGAAATATAGTTTTAACTTCATCTTTACCCAACTTAGCAAAGTTCTCAATACAGTATTTATAAAAGTGGTTTAGCGTTGGAACTGTGTATACTGTCCTTACATCTAAATATGTATTCTTTCTACCTATTTTATTTTCATGTGTCTTCCAATTTTGCTTCTGCTTTATGAGATCCTCTAAAGCTGTTTCATCACCTTCAACAACACGAATTAATATATCCTTAAACTTTGTATTTTCTCCTGTATGCGTATTTGATTTGCTCAAAAACTCCACTCCTTTGATTAATTTTATTGGATTCTACTTTTCCATGTTGATTGTTCATTAACAATCTCTCCTCTTTTGTGCGCTACCGTTACGTGCGCTTATATTTTTAAAACTAATTGACTATTGTAACTGGACAACTCTATTAATCTATTTATTTACAATTTAATCACCTCCTTAAAGACAAGTTCAAAAGATTAGGGGTGCTACCCACCATCTATTCGGTATTTGTTCCGCTACGCTACACAAAACCGAATACCTGCGCTGCACCACCCCTCTGGGCTAACGCCCATTCACCCCTCACAGCGCAATCGACCATTCACTTATATAAAATTGACCATTTTTACTACCTAGTAGAATTATTATTTATTAGGTAGTAAGAATGAGCGTTTTTTAAGAAAATAATGATTCAAATTCTTCTTCTTCAATTTTAAATTTCATATCTTCGGCTGCAATCCTATTGATTTCATCGGTAATATCATCAGCAGTATAATCAATTAGTAAATTAACTAATTTTTCATTATCATCTTCATAACTGAATTGAAGCCGGTACTTATCCATTTTTGTGCTTTGAGTTGGATTAGAAGCTCGTTTTTTCCTCAGCTTAGAATTTGCAATTAATCTTTCCATGACAATTCTATTTAACTCATTTTTTAACCCTTCTCTTTTTAATTCACTAAGAGTTAAATTTAAAGTATCTTCATATTCATCACTTATGTAATCCCTGTTAACTGTAATTTTATATGATATGTAATAAAATCGAATGTCATAATTAAACAGAAGAAGCTGTGACATCCTTTTTTTAAATTCGTTCCATTTAGAACTAATTCTCACATGAGACATTTCCTTATAACCAAGTTCATTCAATACCTCTTTTTCACACCTTTGAATACTTTCCTTTTCATCTTCAGTAGCTGGTCTATGTATATTATCCTTTTGGCATATGGAAGTAACTTTTTCATACATTATCAATGACCGGTTTCTTAAATTTGCTAACACGGACATGAAAGCAGATTTAAAGTTACTGTTTGTAGTATTAAAAAAATCATAGATAATCTTTTCTTCAATCTTTTTCATCTTGGACAATTGAGGTACATTCTCAGAGCAATATGTATAATTTTTATTCATCATTCTTATGTGGTGTAACAAATGGTTTCTTGTAACATATACAGTTTGCTTATTCTGCTCAACCAAATAATCCATGATTAGAGTTTGCATTAGATGAGTAAAAACACCCTGTTTTCCTCTGTTGTCTTCTTTCGGCTTTGGATTATTATAAACTTCATCAATAATAAATTTATGACCTTCAGTATGGTATCTACAGTACCTCGATAATTCCTTAAGTTGAGCGTTCTTACTGTTTGTATTCTTTTTAATTTCAATATCCAATTCTAAGCATAGTTCTTTATAATTCTTGAAGTATTGCCCTTTTTTAAGAGTCTTAATATCTATCATTATCCCTTCCCTTCTAGAATCGTTTTACCATAATACAGACTGTATTTGAGGGTATTGCTACCCTTCCTAATGGTTTTATACTCCCGACACTTTAAATGCTGAAATACGGCTCCTATGTAACCTCAGAATCAATGTTATCTTTTTTCATCCTAAAGTGGATCTTACGTAAATTACCATATTTGTACGGGTAATGTTCCGCCTGGATGGATTTATTTAAAATCATTTTCAGAAAATCATGAAAGTCTTCTCTATAACCGTATAATTCTAGGAAGTCATCTACTATTTGCATCATATCCTCTAACTCTTGTATTGCTTTTCTTCTTTCGTGATTCGACTTAGTCCATAATTTGGTAACTTGATTATTATGCATCCTTTCACCTCCTTTAAAAATTATGTTGACAAGCTATAAACTTATCAATTATGATGTATTTAGTGATATGAGATAATGTTATTATTATGCAAATTTCCTCTACACATAGTTTTATTGTACACTTTTTTCATATTTCCATTTGTGACAAAGTTGTGAACTGAAAATGGTAGGAAAGTGCGACTTTGGAAGCTCGCACTTTCTTTTTATGTTTATTCTTCTTCCGATCCTATGTAAACAGGTAAACCTTCAAAATAATCCGCAATAGTTTCCTCAGTTCTTATCCACTCTTCTATACTGCTACGTAAATATTCAATTTGACCATTGGATAACAATCCAAGAATCTCTTCTTTTTTATAGTTTTCAAGATACAATGATAAGAGTGCATTTGACACCTGTACTACCCTGTCATTGAATTGATCCCTAATCTCCGATTCACAAATATATGATGTAACACCCTCTAAGTTCACTTCAACTAAACTTCTACATAGGGATTGAATAGCGTTAAATTCTTCCATTACTTTCTTACTAGCATAGTCGTCAAAATTTATTATTTTTTCCATTACTGCACCACTCCTTCTTGTTGAGCATTAGCTAGTTTATAAATCATATATTCCTCTTTTTTCTTTTGGTATTGCTGCTCATAAAATTCTAATTCCCCTAACTCAATCAATTCTTTATGTAAAAGCTTTTCAAACTTTCCTGTATGCTCAAGGTAAGGTAAAGTATCTTCACTAGTTCTGATGTCTGCTAGATGTTTATACAAATCATATGAAAGATCATTTGAGGCAATAAACATTAATAACACTTCCGCAAAACCTACCTTTTCCTCATCAGTCCATGTACGTGGTTCGTCAAACAATTTCTCTTTTTCATTTTTATCAATAGTCATAATATAAATTTCCTCCTCATGTATTTTATAAATTATTTTCATTCACAAGACTTTACCAGCAGACAACTACTTAACTACACCATTTGAATCACCCCTTTCAATGATTACCAGACTATACTCTTTCTTTATATTCAGGTCGTTCACGCATAAACTCGTTTAAATCACCATACAATTCCTCCGCTACATGAAATTTGTCCTCTGGATCATTCTGCTCCTGCTTTAGTTCTTCTATATGCTTCTCGAACAATTTAAATAATCCGTTTGCGCTTAGGAATGAAAAGAGAATGTGATCAAGCCGTTCCTTTTCATATACCTCATCGCAATATTTTTGTTTCAACTCATCAATAGCTGTATCAAGCAATTCATGAATAGTTCCCTCTTCTTCATCATCTTCGTCTATATGGTTACAACTCCAATCCATAAGAGTGTTAATTGTTTCAGACAGTTCACGATATTCCATTTTTTCAATTGATTCTTTTGAGATTGGCTCAATTTTTGGATCGTTGTCTTCATTAATCAAATAAGTAGTATCAGTCTCAGGGCAACGAACACTCCATACTTTATTTACATCAATTCTAGTTCCACCGATTGTAATAAACTGTCTACCGATATAAATTGCACTTTCGATAAGGTCACACACTTCCTTAAATTTAATTTGACCACTGCTATATGTATCAAGGATATATACCGTAGCATCATCCATCGTTATATACGCAATTGCTTTAGTTTCTACTGTGTTCATTTTATTAAATCCTCCCCTTTTTCTTCTTCGTAATTTTCTAAATAGTTGTCAAACTCCACTCCCAACTGTTGCTCGTCAATAAAATCTTGTGTGATAAAGTAAAGTTGTTTGTAGTGCTCGCAGTGTTTATGCATGGTTTGCATCAGTTCGTATGCATCCTTATAGCAATCAACAACATGTTTAAATTCCTTAAATAGCGCCTTGTATTCTTCTGATACTGCTTCAGTCATTTATTCGCCTCCCATTTAATTTAGTTTATCTTCCTTTTATTTTCCTCTCAGCCTATATAGTAATAAGCTCTCACGATTTTGTATGTATCTGAGGGGTATAAGTACCCCCTTAACATTTAACCCTTTAAAACGCATTGTACATAATGATCTAAAACAGGTAAGTCTGTTCCAGTAAATTGTTTATAGGCTGCTGAAAGTTCTTCGTGATCTTCAACAGATAAGTTATTGTATGATGATTTATAATCTTGTCCTAGTTTTCTCATTGAATGACCTCCTTTCTATTTGGATTAGGTATGTTTTATGGTATGTATTGCTATCAAACTAGTAATCTATGTATTGCAATATGTATTAGCTGACTTTCCCATTTTCCTCTAACCACTTAAGTAAAAATTGTTGGGTCTCACGTGCTTTAAAGAACCACTTACTCCCTACTTTAAAACGTAACTTTTTGAACTCCTCATCATAGAAGAATTGTTCCTGGATAAAGTTCCAGCTCATGCAAGTTCTGCGGAGTAATTCTTTGCGATCCCAGTACACTAGTTCAAGATCAAGCTCTCTCATACGTTCATCAAGTTTGTTCATGTACATGTTTTTTACTTCAGCATCATCAATCTGTAGATTTATCATCTCGTTTCACCCCCTTCATTCACTTGATAAATACATAATATCACGAACTATAATATAGGTCAATATATATATTATGTATACCATTATATTCTATGATATATTTTTAAGTTCATTAAATTGAATTATAGGTTGTAATATGATATTATCCGTTATAGAGGTGATAAATTATGCAAAAATACTTACTAAATTTCGAGGGAGAAATTGGTGATTTTATTAAAAAATTGAGAAAGCATAAAAAGATAAATTCCATTGAATTATCTAGGTCTGTTGGTAAAAGTGACGCATATATAAGTCAAATCGAGAACAATAGAAATAAAAAACCTGATTATAGTGTGTTATATGAGGTATTTAAACAACTAGAGATTGAGGAAAAGAAAATCGAGGATTACTTGGAACATTTCGGTTTCCTATCTCCTGAACGAGAAGCTCACGAAGAAGCTTTAATGATCGAGAGATACGAAAACCCTGATTGGGAGTATACGGAGCAACAATACGATGATTGGAATCAAAGTACGAAAAACTATATCGAAACTGAAGAGCGCAAGAAAAAAAATAAAGAGATCGAAGAACAAAGTGGAATGGAATTTATTTATGAAATTATGAAAGCAGACATTAACGATATAAATAAAGTGTTAAATAATTTAAAAGAACACGACCCTCAAAATGGATCAAAAATGATTAACGGGTTGAGTAAATCATTTAATTCTATGGCTACTAATGTAACTTTATATAGATTCTTATTAATGTTCCATTCAGAAAACTTATCTATTTTAGACAACAGAGGGTTAACAAAAGTTCTAAACACTTTGTATGAAGAAATAAACCGTGTAGAACGAGAGAAAATTGCATTTGGCAAACCTCGTCAAAAGAAACTAATAAAAGAATTATGATAAGGAGGAAAAGTAATGGCAAGCTTTAAAAAACATTCGGATAAGAAGTGGGAGTACCGTATTCGTTACAAAGACCCCATCACCGATAGTTGGAAAGAGAAATCAAAAAGAGGGTTCTCAACTAAGCCTGAAGCGAAGAAAGCTGCTCAAGAAATGGAGCAAAAAATTAATGAAGGCTTTGAAATGGACAAGCAAGTGACATTAAAACATTTTATTGTTAATGAATGGTTAGAAGGTGTTATTAAAAACAAAGATATTAGAAAAAACACTATACAATCTCATGAATTTGCAGTAAAGAATCATATTGTTCCTTATTTTAAAGACAAAATTAAATTAGATGAGATAAAACCGGCAAAGTATCAAGAATTTTTAAATCATATGGCCGATAAAGGGTATAGCAAACGCACTATAGAAATTGTTCACAACTCAATGAATGGCGCAATGAAATTAGCCGTTACACGAAAAAAAATAACCACCAACCCATGTGATGGTGCTATTATTCCTAAAGTAAAAAAAGAAAATAAAGATAAAAGACTTGAATATATGGAATCAGGAGATATTTCACATTTCTTACTGTGCGCTAGACAGTACGGATACCCCTACTATATCTTTTTTAAGGTTCTATTAGAGACTGGTCTTCGCAAAGGTGAGGCGGCTGCTTTATGTTGGTCTGACGTAGATATAGCTAATGGTACAATAAGAATAGAAAAAAGTTTAGATTTCCAAGCTAAAAACAAAGAAGAATTGTTTGGGGATACAAAGACATACCATTCAAAAAGGAAAATCACTATAAGCAAATCTTTGGCACACGAATTACAATTCCATCTTAAATGGCAAAATCAAAATAAACTCACGATGAATGAAACATATCATCATGATCTTAATTTGGTACTGTGTAGAGAAGACGGAAACTTCATGCCTAAATCTTCTCTCTTTAATGCATTTGAGCGCATTTTAAAACGTGCGGGAATCACTAAAATGCCTATACATGCATTAAGACATAGTCACGCTGTAATTCTTCTTGAAGCAGGAGCAGATATGAAATACGTACAAGAAAGATTAGGTCATAAATCAATCTCTATTACAAGTGATGTTTATTCACACATTAGCAAACGACTAGAACAGGATAACCTAAATAAATATGAGAGTTACATGGACAATATTCTTAAAGATTAATTTTTTTTACTCTACTTTGTGGGCGTTTCGTGGGTAGACAAGCATTGGTTTAAATTCTAAACAATCCACCCACAAAAAGAAAGTCTTAGAACCGTTGTGGCTCTAAGACTTTTCTTATTAATAAACCGTCATGTACTGCTCGCGTTCCCATGGATGTACTTGCGTACGGAACATATCCCATTCGATTTCTTTCGCTTCGATGAAATGTTCTAAAACGTGCTCACCAAGAGATTCTGTAATCACTTCGTTTGTTCTTAACTCATCAATTGCTTCTTTTAACGTGGATGGTAATGCATCGATTCCTTCTGCTTCTCTCTCGTCAAGATCCATCGCGTAAATATTACGGTCAGTAGCTTTTGGAGGAGCAATTTTGTTTCGGATACCATCTAGCCCTGCTGCAAGCATTGCTGCCATTGCAAGATAAGGGTTTGCTGACGGATCGGGACTACGAACTTCGATTCGAGTACTTAACCCGCGAGAAGATGGAATACGCACTAATGGAGACCGGTTACGCATGGACCATGCAACATAACAAGGTGCTTCGTATCCTGGAACTAAACGCTTATAAGAGTTTACAGTTGGATTTGTAATCGCTGTAAATGATCTAGCGTGTGTTAAAATTCCTCCAAGGAATTGCATTGCCGTTTCACTTAATTGACCTGGAGCATCTGGATCAAAGAATGCATTCTCTTTTTCCCCACGGAATAGAGACATATTAGCGTGCATTCCGCTTCCGTTAACACCGAACAATGGTTTTGGCATAAATGTCGCGTGTAATCCATGCTTCCGTGCAATTGTTTTTACAACTAGTTTAAACGTTTGAATGTTGTCACAAGTTGTTACTGCATCTGCATATTTAAAGTCAATTTCGTGTTGTCCAGGAGCAACCTCATGGTGGGATGCTTCAATTTCAAAGCCCATGTCTTCTAACTCAAGAACGATATCACGACGGCAGTTTTCCCCTAAGTCAGTTGGTGCTAAATCGAAATATCCACCTTTGTCGTTTAGTTCTAGTGTAGGTTCACCTTTTTCGTCAACTTTGAAAAGGAAGAACTCTGGCTCAGGACCAATGTTAAAGTCAGAGAATCCCATAGCTTTTGCTTCTTGAAGAACCTTTTTAAGAGATCCGCGCGGGTCACCAGCAAACGGAGTTCCGTCTGGATTGTAAACGTCACAGATTAAACGGGCAACTTTTCCTTTTTCCTGTGTCCATGGGAAGATTACCCACGTGTCTAGATCCGGATATAAGTACATATCAGATTCTTCAATTCGAACGAATCCTTCAATGGATGATCCATCAAACATCATCATGTTGTCAAGTGCTTTTGGAAGTTGATCCACTGGAATTTCAACGTTTTTAATTATACCAAGCAAGTCAGTAAACTGAAGTCGAATAAACCTTACGTTTTCCTCTTTCGCCATTTTTAAAATGTCGTCTTTTGAGAATTTACTCATTTCGTTTAACTCCTCCTTCAATATCGGTTTTCTACAAGGATAACTTTCATCCCCATCACGAACAGTTTGGTAACAATAAGTTATTATCTATGTTTTTTGTTCGCTTTTCCTCGTGTTATGTATATAGTAACGGAGATGGGAAGACTTGTGTTAAATGATGTCAGATAATCTAACATGGTAATTTTTCTGACAAACCATGTTAGTCCTTTGTAAAGTGTTATGACATGTCTATTCGACACGATAATAAAATCCCCTTAACCGATACTAATATACAAAACTTGTTCGATGAATGTTCTAATTATTTTTTTACCAACTTCCAATGTTACTTTTATGTTTAGATACTTTTTATCTCCCATAGCCCCTGCTTAAGAAGAGATAATACTGCATCTGATACACCTATCTTTACGTGTTCATAAGTTAGACCACCTTGGACATATGCAGTATATGGAGGCCGAATCGGACCGTCTGCCGTTAGTTCGATACTGGCACCCTGTATAAATGTTCCCGCTGCCATTATGACGTCATCTTCGTAGCCGGGCATTGGACTAGGGTGTGGTTTAACATGGGCGTCCACAGGAGAAGCAGCTTGAATCGCCTGACAAAAAGCAATCATTGTCTCCTTCGTAGGAAAGGAAACAGATTGGATGAGATCCGTTCTTACCGCATCCCAAGAAGGAGCGGTTTCCATACCGATTTCCTGTAAGAGTTTTGCTGTAAACATTGCTCCTTTCACCGCCTGATGGACTACGTGGGGTGCAAGGAACAGCCCTTGGTACATTTCCAATAAACTATAAAGAGAAGCTCCCCCTTTCCGTCCGATTCCAGGAGCAGTTAAACGATTGGCACATTGTCTAATATACGTTTCTTTACCGACTAAATAGCCGCCAGTTTTCACAATGCCTCCCCCTGGATTTTTAATTAAAGAACCTGCAACGACGTCAACACCCAAATCTCCAGGTTCTTTTCTCTCCACAAACTCCCCATAACAATTGTCTACGAAAACCACAACATCACTTTTAATTTCCTTAACAAAGGATACCATTTCCCCGATTTGTTCCACCGTGAAAGATGGACGGGAGTCATAGCCTTTAGACCGTTGGATGCCGATGACTTTTGTCTTCCCGCTGATTTGTTCTTGGACTGCCTTGAAATCTACTTCCATTCCATCTTTTAATGGAACATAATTATATGTAATTCCAAAATCAAGAAGAGAACCGCTCGTATCTCCCCTAAGCCCAATTACTTCTTCCAATGTATCGTAAGGTTTTCCACTAATATATAGTAATTCATCACCTGGGCGCAGTAATCCAAAAAGGGCCGTACTGATGGCATGTGTTCCTGATACGATTTGAGGCCTTACGATGGCTTTTTCACCACCGAACACATGAGCGTAAATGTTTTCTAACGTCTCCCTCCCCACATCATCATAACCGTACCCAGTAGACGCTTGAAAATGGAATTCAGATACTTCGTTGTCACGAAAGGCCTTTAAGACTTTCCGTTGATTGTGTTCGCTTATTTTTTCCCGTTCCAAAAAAGCCTGTTGGAGGCCCCTTTCAACTGCAGTAATAACCTCCTGCAGTTTATTTTCTATAAGTTGTTCATTCATGTCCTGTCTCCTCTGTTGTCCTCATCTGCATTTCATGGTAAATGGCTGATTCAGGCGGAGCGTATCCTCTGATAATATACTCTTCCTTGTCTTCTGCAAATCTTTGTTCCACACAAATGGTCTCCTTTTGCAGGCGATGAAGCCATTTTCCTTCTGATGATTCTAAATGAATGATATATGGAGAGAAATTTTCTTCCATAATGGATTGAATTTTCATTTTTAGCTTGTCCAGATCTTCCACGTCATTGGCACTGATTAAGGTTGTCGGTCCTTCCGAAACAGAAAAGAAATCCCCCTCTAGTAAGTCCCGTTTATTATAAACGGTTAACATAGATATTTGATCTGCGGAAAGTTCCTTTAATAATTTGTTGACTGTCTTCTCATGATTTGGATAATCAGGATTCGCACTATCCACCACATGGAGCAGTAAATCTGCTTCCTGAACTTCCTCCAGTGTAGAGCGAAAGGCAGCAATTAAAGACGTGGGTAATTGTTGAATAAATCCTACGGTATCTGTTAACAACACTTCCATCCCGCATGACAGCTTTAACCTTTTCGTCGTAGGGTCCAGAGTTGCAAACAATTGGTTTTCCATATGTACATCGGCCTTTGCCAATTTATGCAGAAGCGTGGACTTCCCTGCATTGGTATAACCCACAAGGGAAATTTGAAAGGCCTGATTTTTCTTTCTTCTGCTGCGGTACCGCTCTCGGTGGGAGACGATTTGTTCCAATTGTCTTCGAATATCTGTCATCCTGTCGCGAATATGACGCTGATCCACTTCCAGTTGTGTTTCCCCTGGCCCCCTCGTACCAATTCCACCACCTAAACGGGAGAGCAAAAGACCCTGTCCCCTTAATCGTGGTAACAAATAACTCAGTTGAGCAAGTTCCACCTGCAGTTTTCCTTCTTTCGACCTGGCACGTTTTGCAAAAATATCGAGGATAAGTTGAGTCCGATCGATGATTTTCACATCATCTAGTTCTGCTGTTAAATTTCTTGTCTGGGAAGGGGAGAGTTCATCATTAAAGATGATCAACTCCACCTCCAGTTCTTCCATAACAGCCTTAACTTCCTGCACTTTTCCTTTTCCAATATAAGTAGCCCGGTCTGGACGATCGCGGTTCTGTGAGATTTCCGTAACAACGATTCCCCCTGCAGTGTTCGTCAATGCTGCCAATTCTTCCATTCTGTAGGAAAAATCCTCTTCTGCCATCTCTGGAGTGTTGACCCCTACTAATAAAACACGTTCTTCTTTTACTTGTATTTCCTTCTCCAAATCATATACCTCCCTTACCTCATTCGATCCTTACGTCTGTATGATGAAAAGCTTTTGTCAAATCTACACTTTTTATCGTCATTAAATCTACTTTCTCAAATTTTCCTTCTTCTAGAAGACGTACAGCTTGAGATCTAATGGACCGCTCCAATAAATTACGGATAAAACGCCCGTTACTAAAGTGTTCTTCTTGTTTTTCTTTCGTATACGTTAAGAGATCCTTTAACGTATCCTCTGCTCTATTATCTAATTGATAATCCCGTTCCTTGACCATCTTCTTTGCCATAAGCAATAATTCCTTCACTGTATAATTAGGGAAAGTAACTTTCATGGGAAACCTGGATGGGAGACCTGGATTAAGTTTTAAAAATCGGTCCATTTCTTTTGGATATCCTGCCAAAATTAAAACAAAGGAGTGCTGTTGATCCTCCATAGATTTCACTAATGTATCAATAGCTTCCTTTCCAAAGTCTTTCTCACCACCACGGGCGAGGGAATACGCTTCGTCTACAAATAAAATGCCTCCAAGGGACTTTTGAACAAGTTCCCGGGTTTTTTGTGCCGTATGACCAATATATTCTCCCACGAGATCGGCCCTTTCCGCTTCAATCAAATGGCCTTTTTCTAAAACTCCCATCTCTTTAAACATCTTGGCAATGAGACGAGCAACAGTTGTTTTGCCAGTGCCAGGATTCCCTTTAAAAACCATGTGAAGAACTTGTTTACCAGCCTTTAAACCTTCATCCTGGCGTTTTTGATTTAAATATAACCAGGCATAAATTTCTTTCATGAAATCCTTAATATTTTTCAGTCCAATGAATTCATTTAACTCCTGTTGCATTTTTTTATACGCAACATGTTCTGGCTTTTCTAAAACATCCGTTTCTTGATGGGAGAGGAGAGCATGCTCTTGATCTGGATACTTCTTTAGTACAACATTAATTTGCCCTCTTTTTCTCATTCGTGCTGCTTGTTCCAACGAGGTCACCATCCTCTATTGTATAGTGGAAACATCTCTCTCACAACTACTATACGCAATTTCATCGTACACGTGACAAAAGCCCATTCCAATCGCTTTTATCTCATCCCTTTTTCATAATCAATAACTAGAGTATATTTTACTATCAAGTTAACGTCATAGAATAAAGGCAAATGCAAGACAAGTGGGAATTGTTGGAATATAATAAAAATATGTTGAATACAAAGGAGTGAAACGAATGAAACTCATCCATGGTATGGATCGCTTTTTATTATCTTTACAGGAAAAAAAGCAACAGAGCACATTAAAACGTTATGCTTATGACTTAAAACAGTTTCACAGCTGGCTCGAGAGTATCAGAACTCCCCCTGTATCCATTGAGTTACCCACCAATGAAGAACTTTACTCCTATTATTCCTATTTACATAAAGGGGTGAGATATTCCCATAATACAATTCGGCGGATTTTGTCCGTTTTAAAACAATGGTTGAAATTCATGGACCAGGAGGAGCAAGTGACCCTTCTGGAAGGGTATATTCAAAATACGTTACAAAACAGAAAAACGGATAACAATCCTTTTTTATCAAATAAAGAAATAAAAAATCTTTTTTCCACGGTAGTCTCTAACCGGGGACTAACGGATAACCAGCAAAAATACCGTCATCTTATCCGGGGCCGTAATGAAGTTATTTTCCGTCTCATTCTATTCTATGGTGTAACCATTCAAGAATTAACTACTTTAACTGTGGACAGGATCCATTTCGCCTCCAATGAAATTGTTTTATTAAGCCGGAAGGGAAAAGTGAGGAAACGGACTATCCAACCGGAAGACCGGAAGAAAATGTTTGAATATTATATGACGATCCCGGAAGCTGTACGCCCAGGACGGTATGACCCCTCCCCTTTTTTTATTGCTTTTGATTATCAAAGAGGAACATATCGCTGGGATTATGATGCTGATGCCCCTAAAGGATTATCAGAGGTGGCCATGCAAAAAATGATTCGACAGGAAATTAAACGGGCAGGTTTGTCACGCCACCATACGGCGCAACAATTACGAAAAACGTATATACTAACAGAGTTAACTAAAGGAAGAAATATAGAAGAACTCCGTAAAGAATTGGCCTTTGAAACGATCCAACCGATCAAGTCCGTGGAAAAACAATGGAAAGAAAAGAAAAGCTCCAGCGCCTATAGTCACGAGCGTAGGGCAGTGCAGTGCAGGAATGACAACAGAAGTCCGCTCTTTGACTTCTAGTTGTCACTTCCGAAGTGCCCCGCAGCGAGTAGGCGCTGGAGCTAGACAATGCCCAAAGGTGCAAAAACTTATGCATTCTCTTTTAAAATAGCCAAGTAAACTTATCCTTCAGTTTCACAGTTTCCAAGCCCAGTTAAAAAGGCGTTCCTACCGTATACTTCTGTAGGAACGCCTTTTAATTAGTTACCTTCTTGATTAAGTTGAACGTTTCGTTGAGGCGAGAAAGTGGAGATCGCATGTTTATACACGAGCTGCTGCTTCCCATCGGTATCTAGGATCACGGTAAAATTATCAAAACTTTTTATAAATCCTCGAAGTTGGAATCCGTTCAATAAGAAAACCGTCACTGGAATATTTTCTTTTCTCAACTGATTTAAAAACTGATCCTGAATGTTAACTGGCTGTTTCATTGTCTTGTAGGCCTCCCTCTTATCACATTATTATCTATATTCGATATTTAAAACAACTTTCCTTCCACAAATTGATGAATTTCTTCAAGCTTTTTTTTACGGTTCTGTGTCATATCAAACCAAGTGATGTCCATCTTATTCCGAAACCAGGTTAATTGCCGTTTAGCATAACGCCTTGAGTTTTGTTTTAGCATTTCGATGGATTCCTCTAAAGAGATTTTTCCCTGTAAGTAACTATAGATTTCTTTATACCCGATCGCTTGAACGGACTGGCAGTTAATGACTCCTTTATGATATAACTCCCTTGCTTCTTCTAGCAGACCCTGTTCTATCATCAGATCCACTCTATAATTAATTCTCTTGTATAACTCGTCCCGGTCCATTGTTAAACCAATAACCGTAGTATCGTACGGGGATTCCAACGGTTGGTCGGGGCGCTCTCCAATTCTTTGTCCCGTCAACTCATAAACTTCAAGAGCCCTAACCACCCGACGGACATTATTCGGATGAAGTGCCTTAAAGCTTTCAGGATCAACTTCCTTTAACAGGTAGTGAAGTGATTCCTTTCCGTGTTCCTCGGCAAATCGCTCATATTTTAACCGAAGAGATGGATCCCCTACGGATTCGGAGAAGTCATAGTCATGGATAACGGAGTTCACATAAAGGCCTGTTCCTCCAACGATGAAGGGTGTTCTTCCCCGATGAGTGATATCCATTATCTTTTTCTTCGCCAGTTCTTGAAACTCTGCCACAGAAAAACTCTCTGTAGGTTCTTTTATATCAATGAGATAATGGGGGATACCCTCCATCTCTTCTTCAGAAACTTTAGCCGTTCCTATATCCATCCCACGATAAATTTGCATCGAATCTCCGCTAATAATTTCGCCTTGAAACGATTTTGCCAAAGAGATTCCTGTTGCTGTTTTCCCAACAGCAGTGGGACCGACAATGACAACCAATTTTTTTCTCACCATGATCACCTAATCTTCCAGTTCTATTGTTCCGTAATGAAATGTGGCAGATAGCCGGACATCCACATGGAATCCTAATGTTTGAAAGCGCGTACTCCTGAAATGATCCTTTAATACAACCCGCTTTCTAGCCACCCTTTTCGCTTCCAGAACGGCCTGTTCCGATATCGTCTCCATAGCAGTATGTATCCTAATTGGTTCAAACCCATCGGAACCAGTTACAGATTCCTCAAACATGGGATCAAAGTATACGACATCTACAGAATGGTCTGGAGCGTTTACGAGCCAGTCCAGATGGTTGACAGAAAGAACCTCAATCCTTCTTAACGCTTCATCAACCTTCGGCACGTAACTGACATACTCTTTTAATCCAGTTCCCACAATAAAGGAGATTATTTTAGACTTTTCCGCCCCTATAACTCTACCACTCTGGCCCACAGCCAAACTGGCTAAAATAGCATCGGATCCAAGGCCAAGGGTGGCATCAAAAATGCGATCCCCTTTTGTTAAACCACAGGCATGGACCATGGGATCTTCCCTTGTCTTTAACCAATGCTTCGCCCGAAACATAGCAGCATTCGGATGAAAAAAGAACGGCTTCTGTTCCCCTCTAGAATGGAAGGTTAATCTATCCTCTTCCACAACAAGGACATTACTGTGATAGATTGTTTTCATAGTCGGAACAGATCGTTTCTTCCGTTGGATAAAGGGAACTTGTAATTGCTTACTGATGGCCAAAGCCCGTTCTAGTATCCTTTGAGACGGTCGGCCTGAAGTTGTGACAATTACTCCTTCCATCTACATCACCCTTTTGAACATCCGTTCCATTTCATACGTGGAAAAATGCAAAATAACCGGCCTACCATGTGGGCATGTATACGGCTCTTCACACATCCGTAATGTTTCTAGTAGTCGGAACATTTCATCAGGTGTCAGGTAGCGGTTTGCTTTGATGGCATCTTTACAAGACATGAGGATCGCAGCCTCTTCACGAATTTTACCTATATCCACAGACTGAGAATCTGGATGTTTTATTTGTTCAAGCATTTCACCGATAATCTCCTGCTCCTGTCCTTTCGGGAACCACGTAGGATGAGAACGAACAAGGTAGGTCCTAGTACCAAAAGGTTCTAATTGAATTCCCACCTCTTCTAATAGATTTCCCTTTTCTTTTACTCTTTCTTCTTCCGCCTGAGTCATTTCAAAGGTTAATGGAACAAGTAGATCTTGGAGGCTTTTATCCACCTCCACTATTTTGTCACGGAAATACTCATATTTAATCCGCTCTTGGGCGGCGTGCTGATCGATAATAAACAGTCCTTGCTCATTTTGTGCCAAAATATAAGTTCCATGGAGTTGTCCAATTGGATAGAGTGCTGGGACCTCTTTTCCCGAGTGCAGTACGTCCCCTTTCGATGAAGTGTCCCGTTGGGGGGAATAAGGGTCATCCACTACCTCATCCCCTGTTGTTGACACCGGCTGTTTTGATTTTGTACCTTCTTGACTCCCTTCATCATCGTCTTCTTTTACCGTTGACACTGTTTCTTTGTATTTATTTCCAAATTCAGGTCCCTTTAGACTACCAGAACTTGTTGTTTTCTCATTTAAAGGCGTTTCTTTTGGATATTGACTACGCTCATCCATTTCTCCTGATGACGCCGCTACCGTTTCAGCACTATTCGTGCTCCCTTCGGAAAACAAATCATGCATAATCTGAAGGGATAATTGTTCTGAAGATTTTCTTTCTTTCTGAGGGCCACGGGAAACTTCAGGGATAAAGCGAGTTTGTTTAAACATCGTTTTAATAGATGAAGTAACAAGTTCTTGCAGTGCCTGTTCCTTACTTAAACGGACTTCCAATTTTGCAGGATGAACGTTAACATCAATTAAGATCGGATCCATTTCAATGTGCAAAACAACGATCGGATGTTTTCCGATTGGTAAAAGGGTATGATACCCCTCTTGAACAGCTTTCAGCAGTGGATAATTACGAATATACCGACCATTAATAATCGTTGACATATAGGAACGGTTTGAACGTGTTACTTCCGGTTTTGCAATATAACCTCTCACTTTAAAATCTAATGTCTCCCCTTCGATCGGAAGCATCACTTTCGCCACCTGTGTTCCATAAATGGCAGAGATAACACGCAGAAGATCTCCATTCCCCGTCGTCTGCAGCAGCGTCTTACCGTTATGTGTTAAATGGAAAGCCACTTCTGGATGGGCGAGGGCCATTCGATTGATTACATCTGATATATGCCCCAATTCCGTATGAACCGTCCGTAAGTATTTCAACCTGGCAGGGGTATTATAGAACAAATCTGTGACAGCAATCTCTGTTCCCTTCCTAGCACCAGTTGTCCCTTTATGGACGACTTTCCCACCTTCAAGACGGATCTCATGACCGTGCTCCACACCATCGCTCGTCTTTAACGTGAGCTTGGAGACGGACGCAATACTTGGAAGTGCTTCCCCCCTAAAACCTAGAGTTGCTATGCGGAACAGATCATGATCGTCTCTGATTTTACTGGTTGCATGGCGATAAAATGCTGTTTCAAGGTCTTCCCCGTCAATGCCATCCCCATCATCGAGAATTCGAATGAGAGAGAGACCCCCCTCTTCTACATCCACCCGAATCTGTTTACTATTAGCATCAAGGGAGTTTTCCACAAGCTCCTTCACAACGGACGCGGGCCGTTCCACTACTTCACCTGCTGCTATCTTATTCGAAAGTTCATCACTTAATTGATAGATTTTCCCCATTGCTGTTCACCACCACCATCATTTTTTCATCAATTTACGCTGGATCTCATCCAATACTTGAATTGCCTCGATTGGGGTTACGTGTAGTAAGTTTAAAGATTGGATGTGTTCTAGGACTGATTTTTCCTTTACCGTTAACCCTTTTCCCCTGTCCCGTTTCTCTTCTTCCTGGATCCCGAATAGAGTGAGTTGCTGGTTGGCAACATCCTGAGAAGTGGGATGAAGTACTTCTTCCCTCGCCGTTGCAATTTCATCCATGGTTGTCTTTTCATCCGTTAAGGGACGCTTTGCAGGATATTGCTCGGATTCGAATTCATGTAGTATCAATTTGGCGCGGGAAATGAGCTGCTCTGGTAGTTCTGCCAACTCCGCAACATAGATTCCATAACTTCTGTCTGCTGCTCCATCAATGACTTTATGAAGAAACACCACTTTCCCGTTTTCCTCCATGGCTGACACATGGACATTTTTCAGCTTTGGCAATTCTTCCGCCAAGCTTGTCAATTCGTGATAATGGGTGGAAAACAATGTTTTTGCGCCAATTTCATGATGGATGTATTCCATTATGGCCTGGGCCAGTGCCATTCCATCATAGGTGGACGTTCCCCTGCCAATTTCATCAAGTAATATCAAACTGTCTTTAGTGGCCTTTGTGACTGCATGTTTTGTCTCTAACATTTCCACCATGAACGTACTTTGTCCCTGGGCGAGATCATCCGCTGCCCCAATTCTAGTAAAAATTTGATCAAATATAGGGAGAACTGCTTCTTTTGCAGGTACAAAGGAACCAACTTGTGCCATAATGGAAATGAGTGCGAGTTGGCGCATATACGTACTTTTACCTGCCATATTTGGGCCAGTAATCAGTAACATTTCTCGCTCCTTGTTTAAGTGAATATCATTCGCAACATAATCCCCTTGATCGATTACTTTTTCTACCACCGGATGACGGGCCTCCACGATAGATACGTCTCCATCAGACTCCATTTTTGGTTTAACATAATGGTTTTTTTCTGCCACTTCTGCAAAGCTTTGAAGAACATCAATCGTACTTATAATAGACGCAAGTTTCTGTAAAGGACGTATGTACTCCTTCACTTTCTCTCTTACCTCCATAAAAAGTTCGTACTCCAGCTTTTCACTTTTTTCTTCCGCTTCCAGAATTAATACTTCCCGCTCTTTTAATTCTTCTGTAATATATCTTTCAGCATTAGTGAGAGTCTGCTTCCGTTCATAACGACCTTCCGGCAAATGAGGTATATTGGCCTTTGTTACTTCAATGTAATAGCCAAATACTTTATTAAAACCTATCTTTAAGGACTTTATTCCCGTTTCCTGCCTCTCCTTCTGTTCCAAGGATGCAATCCACGTTTTTCCGTTCCGCATGGCATCACGATAGTGATCCAGTTCGTCGTGATACCCATCCTTTATTATATTCCCTTCCGTAATGGACACTGGGGGATCCTCCTGTATGCTTGTTTCAAGAAGTTCCCTAAGTGATTGGCAATTATCTGCTTGTCCAATCAGTTCCGTTGCATACTCACTTCCAAGGCTATTTACCGTTTCAAAAATACTTGGGACCTGTTGAAGGGAGCGTTTTAATTGAATCATGTCTCTACCATTCACGTTTCCAAAAGCTACCTTACCAGACAACCTTTCTAAGTCATATACTCCATTCAATTGTTCTTTAAGGGACTCCCGTTCAAAAAAACGGTCAATTAAGGTTTCCACGAGACCAAGCCGTTTCTCAATGTGGTCCTTAGAAACGAGCGGCCGCTCTATCCATTGTTTTAACAATCTTCCACCCATGGCTGTTTCCGTCTGATCCAACACCCAAAGAAGTGATCCTTGTTTTTTCTTGTCCCGAATCGTTTCAATTAACTCCAGATTACGTTTGGAGTGAACATCCACTCCCATGAAATCCTGCGGTAAGTAAAACATTGCCGGCTGTAGATGATCTAACGACCGTTTTGTTATTTGTAATAAATAGTTTAATAGGCGACCGCATGCGATCTTTGATTCCTTATCCTGAAGTTGAGAAAATAAACTATCGTCTTCGGAAATCCCATCTCCCACAGACAAGGTGACCCCAAGTCGTTGGGATAAATCCTTTTCATATTCATCTAATAATTCGGTTGGAATGACTAATTCCTTTGGTTTATAACCTGCCACTTCATGAATGAGTGAGTCATACCCGTTCACTTTTGTTACAAGAAATTCCCCGGTAGTCATATCAATGGAAGCAATTCCAAATACTTCTCCTGGAAAAATGCTGACAGACACAAGGTAATTATTATTTTTCTCCTCAATCAAATTCCCTTCCATGACGGTTCCAGGAGTTATTACTTGAACAACCTCTCTCCGAACAACACCCTTTGCCTGAGATGGATCTTCGGTTTGCTCACAGATGGCAACTTTATAGCCCTTTTTTATAAGTTGTATGATATACTGTTCCGCGGAATGATAAGGTACGCCACACATGGGGATACGCTCCCCTTCCCCTTTCCCACGGCCTGTTAACGTTATTTCCAATTCTTTCGCTGCCTTTTTGGCATCTTCAAAAAACAATTCATAAAAATCCCCTAAACGGAAAAATAAAAAGGCATCTTCATACTGTGCCTTAATTCTTAAATATTGTTCAATCATCGGCGTCTGTTTTGACATAGTTCTCCCCCAACTATCTACTTTATAATCTAAAAGGTTAGTAAAATGGTATAGGAATCATTGACTATTTCAAGCAATAACCCTACTAAACTAAACCTCGGCTTCGTTTTCTATCACAGATATTATAACATACGATTTTTTCCCGTGTTACGTTAATCTCTCTCTCATTTTTAGCCAATCTATCCATCTCTCTAATCGTTTGGAGGCCGTTTCGCTCGTTTTTTTTTCGGTCACGTTTAAAACTTGCCGAAGTTCCTCAAGATACATTAGTGACACCTCTTTTAATCGTACTGTATTTCCTTCATAATAAGCCCGAACTACCGGCGGAGGCAGTCTATAATCTGGCAAATCCGGTTCTAAGAGGAGAAATTCTACCCATTGAAAAAAAATTTCGTTTTCGCTTCCAATCAAATCATACCACGACGGTAAACTGCGGTATTCAAATCCATTATAAGGATTTAGCCTAGCTGCACCAAGCATCCCATACATTTCCCTGCGCTCTATCTCCTTTGTAAAACAAAAGGCACTTAAGGGTAAAGTTAACAATGCATCTAGTTGGGATATCCTTCGAAATGTTGCATGCTGATGAGAGACATGGAAGTGGCCGCCGATAAAAAATCGACCAACAGGATTACTTTCTGACACGACCTGTAGCTGATTTTCGCTGGACTTTGTTTCTAATTGATGTTTTAAGCGTTGAAGTTCGTGGAGAAGCTCCTCCCCTGTTGCCTTTGGTACTGCCCTCAATTCAATAATTGGCTGATAAAATGCAGTCCCTTTACGGAGGAGCGCACGATCAGCTCCTATTTTCTTTTTTTCCCCATCTTTTGACATGGGGATTGCAACGAATTTCTGTTTGGTTTTGTTCCAGATCATTACCTCAAGATCTGCCCCAAGGAGGGAAGTGGAATTCGGTTCCTTCTCTGGATAGGTAGTTGCAGTTATGTCCCGTTGTTTCATATCCCTTACAGAGATGACACCAATTTCCTTCCCAATTCTCTGAACATGAACAGAATATGTACGGATATGACAGTAATACGCAGTCATGATCGCTGTGTCCAACATCTCCTGGCCTAAATAATACTGGTTGATCTTGGAGATAGATAATGGAGAAAAGGTTGTCCGATTGACGTGAGTATAGTTTCTATCCGCACCTGTTGCCTCTTTTATAGCAATCTTATGTGGGTAAAATTCTGAGCCTTCCACTATTAATTGTGTGGCGTTTTCAAGTACTTGCATTGATTTGATACCATGTAGTTCATATGATTTTCTGACCATTATTAACCACCTTTTAAGATTGTTTTCCAGTGCATTGAATAAGTGCATGTAAAAAGAAAATAAGGAAGAAGACGGGGCTCCTTCCTTAGTCAACTATTCTTCTAAATCACCCATGAGGAAGTTTGGATCTAAGTCTTCGAAGTCTTCATCTTCCACATCATAATCCCATACTTTATCGTCCCAGTCATCTGCGCATCCATCTGGATTTACATAAACACAGACTTTCGTTTCACCGATCACTTCCACTAGGAACTCCCGTTCTACTTGCACATTCACATCAGTTCCATTAGCAGCAATGGTTGCTTCTAACGTATTTGGCTGCTGTACAGCACGGGCAATTACCTCTAATTGATCGGAAAGGACATTTTTGTCCTGCATGGCGAGTGGTACCACATCTGTGTAGGTAACCGTCTCCGTTGCAACATCCGTTTTCGTATTGTTGCTGTAGGAATACCATATATTTATATCGTATTTCCCACGGACCTCAATGGCATCTCCTTTTTTCGTTGCTTGATATTTGTGATTAATAATCCAACAACCTAAAATACTTGTTGGTTTTTCTCCCGGAGTAATGGCGTGACTTGCCTGAGAAAACTTTCTTCCCTTTCCACATACGGCTTTCGTAATAATCTCTCTGTAGTTAAGCTCTCTGTCTGCTGGTGACATGCTTTTCCCTCCTCAAACGATTGATTGATGCGCAGCAAACGAAAATCCTAGAAATAAGACGGTTTCACTTGCATCCTATGCAAGACAAATGACCATTGTGATAATAAAAATATGTTTGACTACTGCAATCTATGATGTTAAGTAAGAAATAGTTCCTAAAGGGGGAATCTCCCGCCAAATTCTTTGGAGAAAAACGATTTTTCTCCCATTTCCTCTCCATTCTCCATAGCTCAATTATTTATATGTTAGAAATACACTATTGATGATATAGAAATGGAAAAAAGATGATTTAGTTTTCTAATAGGAGTGTCCACTGCGTAAAAACGATAGTAGGACGTCCTGTCCGTTCATCGGGCAAAACGCCACGTCCTGTGGCATGCCCGATATTAGGACGTCCTGTCCGTTCATCGGGCAAAACGCCACGTCCTGTGGCATACCCGATATTAGGACGTCCTGTCCGTTCATCGGGCAAAACGCCACGTCCTGTGGCATGCCCGATATTAGGACGTCCTGTCCGTTGAGGCAACTCGAAGCTACCTCGTGAAGTAAATGCTCGTTGGACAACGAATTCGGGGAAGTAGCTAGAAGTCCGCTCTTTGACTTCAGTTGTCACTTCCGAAGTGCCCCGTAGTGTTTAAGAAGCAACTGAAAAAGTTTAAAACCACTTTTTCAGTTCCTTATATTTGTATGGCAATGGCTAAGCTCGCCTGATGGGAGAAAACCGCTCCTATCAAGCTTTTTAAAGATTGCGACGGCTGCGCTCATTGCTTTGGGACTGAAAAAGTGGGAAAGCACCACTTTTTCAGTTCCCATGCGAGTAGGCGCTGGAGCTAGACAACAAGAAAAGCGTAAGCGCCTAAGATCACGAGCGTAGGGCAGTGGAGGAATGACTACTAGAAGTCCGCTCTTTGACTTCAGTTGTCACTTCCGAAGTGCCCCGTAGCGTTTAAGAAGCAACTGAAAAAGTTTAAAACCACTTTTTCAGTTCCATTTATTTATATGGCAATGGCTCCGCTCGTCGCTCGCCTGATAGGAGAAAACCGCTCCTATCAAGCTTTTTAATGATTGCGACGGCTGCGCTCATTGCTTTGGGACTGAAAAAGTGGGAAAGCACCACTTTTTCAGTTCCCATGCGAGTAGACGCTGGAGCTAGACAATGCCCCAAGGTGCAAAAACTTATACTTACCTATTAAAAAAAGGCCTCCAATTTAAATTGGAGAACCTTCCATTTTATTCATATCAATTAGTGACAATCCCCTGAGTGAAAAGGACTTTTGGTTGTCGTCCCTTTTAACAGATCTCCTCCAGCAGATTTAATGATTTCGTCTGTCACCGTGTTTGAGATGGTTGTACTTACTAATTGAAGTAATTGGTTCACATCTATTTGAGTTTGTTTAAATTCCCGAACAAGTGGGATTTGATCTAACTCATCTTGAAGTTCATCAATTTTATCCTCAACAGCCTTTAGTCCTTCTGTTTTCTGATAATGCTGCAAATTAACCGCTTCTTTTTGAAGGGATTTAATTTGTGCTATGATTTCCTGAACTCGAAGGTTATCATTAATTTGTAGTTCCGCACGCTTGAAAAAATCCACTTCTTCTGTTTCTGCAATCATTTTTGCCAGTTCTTTTGCCTGATCAATAATTTCTTGCTTTGAATATGTTTTCTCCATTATTTAGTCACCTCAACCGTTTCCACGACTTGGCCGTTTAACGACCATGATTTTGCATCTGTAATTTTAACATATACGATCTCACCAATACAGGACTTTGGTGCTTCAAAGTTTACTAAACGATTTGTTCTTGTGCGGCCAGCTAAAACATCTGGATTTTTCTTACTTTCTCCTTCTACAAGAACTTCCACAATCCGACCTTCATATTCTTTATTTTTTCTTGCAGAGATTTCATTCACAACCGCATTAAGACGTTGTAGACGTTCTTTTTTCACTTCTAGGGGAACATTATCCTCCATTTTAGCTGCCGGTGTTCCTTCCCTAGGTGAATAAACATACGTATATGCACTATCGTATTCCATTTCATGGACTAGGGATAGTGTATCTTCAAACTGCTCCTCCGTTTCATTTGGAAACCCGACAATAATGTCCGTTGTAAAAGAAGCATGTGGGATGGCCTTCTTAATTTTTTTAGCTAATGTAACATACTCTTCCCGATTATATTTACGGGCCATTAATTTCAAAACATCGCTGTTTCCACTTTGAACTGGGAGGTGAATATGTTCCACTAAGTTACCGCCCTTTGCTAATACTTCGATTAAATGATCATCAAAGTCCTTCGGATGACTCGTAGTAAACCGGACCCTTGGAATATCAATTTTACGGATTTCGTCCATTAAATCCCCAAGTCCGTAATTCATCCCTTCTAAATCCTTCCCGTAGGCATTCACGTTTTGTCCTAAAAGAGTGATCTCCTTATAGCCATTACGAGCTAAGTGACGAACCTCCTCAATGATATCCTCCGGCCTACGGCTTCGTTCTTTTCCGCGAGTGTATGGAACGATACAATACGTACAGAATTTATCACAGCCGTACATAATATTTACCCAGCCTTGTATTTGACCTTTACGGGCACGGGGCATATTTTCAATAATATCCCCTTCTTTGGACCAAACTTCCACAACCATTTCCTTATTAAAAATCGCATTTTTTAATAACGTTGGAAGTCGGTGGATATTATGCGTACCGAAAATAAGGTCTACTTGCTGATGCTTTTGGAGAATCTTATTCACAACAGATTCCTCTTGAGACATACAGCCACATACTCCGATGATGAGTTCAGGCCTCTCACGTTTAATTGGTTTTAAGTTACCAATTTCTCCAAAAACTTTGTTTTCCGCATTTTCACGAATGGCACATGTATTTAATAAAATGACATCTGCATCCATCGTATCAGACGTTGCTTCAAATCCCATGTTTAAAAGAATCCCAGCCATATTTTCTGAGTCGTGCTCGTTCATCTGACATCCATACGTACGAATGAGGAACTTCTTCCCTCTTCCGATTTCCCTCATATCTTCCGGGATTTCAAAATCATAATGAATTTCCACATCCGCTTTCCCACGTTTCTTTGCTTGCTTTAAATCTGGTGGAATGTAAGTGGTTTGAAAATACTGAGAGAAGTCTTTCCCCTGGCCGGATTTTTTGTCCGCGGAGTTAGATTCTACTGCTTTCGTTTGTTGTTTCTTCTGTTGTTCATTCATCGTCACATTACTCCTTTATTTCAATATCGTATACCATTTACTGTACTTGACCATCATCAGGCATTTATTGGTTACCCAACCTATAAGTATAAAGGGTTTTCTATTGATATACAATAGGAGGTTTAAGGTATTCTCTGATCGGGGAAAATGAACCAATTAAAAAATCATACTATTTCAAAAGAAAATGGAACTAATTATAAATTTTAGCGTCTTATTTTATAATGGCAATTTTACATATTATAATGATAAGGGCGTGATCGATTGGGTATCTTTTCAAGAAAACCAGACTTTTTGATTCCGGAAGATGGGATCAGTTCAGTAGAAAAAATAACACTAGGTGGGATTGAACAAACGATCCTGATTCAGGGGACAAACCCAAATAATCCTATTCTTCTATTCTTGCATGGGGGACCATCCCTCCCTACGCCGGGAGTATCGAGCAGAGGGCAGGATTATACCATTACGATGAACACGAAGGAGCTTGTAAAAAATTTTGTTGTCGTATTTTGGGACCAAAGGGGAACTGGAAAGTCATACAGTAAAACCATCCCTAAGGAGACGATGTCTGTTTCCCAATTCATCTCTGATGCGAACGATTTAACGGATTACTTAAGGGGTCGTTTTCATGTGGACAAAATTTTTCTTGCTGGTCATTCTTGGGGGTCGATTCTAGGTCTGTCCTTAGCACATCGGCACCCTGAGAAATATTATTCTTATGTTGGCTTATCTCAGATTGTTAACTGGTGTGAAAACGATAAGCTAAGTCTTGTCTGGGCGAAGGAGGAAGCGAAACGAAGAAATAATAATAAAGCTCTTCGGGAGCTGGAATCTGTTGGTGAACCACCATTTCTTGAGAGTTTCAAGCAGTGGGGAGTACTTCGAAAATGGCAGAACAGATTTGGAACGTTAGTTTATACAGATGAGACTATTAAACATCCAGGTATTGCAAAGATCACCCTTGCCATGCTTCACTCGAAGGTATATTCCATCTTGGATCTTTATCGTACATTTGTCAAAGGGTTTCAATTAGTCTATACCCAGTCTTTTATTGAAGAAATTACAACGATTGATTTTAAAGAATCCGTTCAAGAAATATCTATCCCAATTACCTTTATACATGGGGCAAAGGACAATCACGTTCATATCCCTCTCATTGAAGATTATTATGAAAAAATTCAGGCTCCTAAAGGGAAAAGACTAGTGTTTATTGAAAAATCAGCCCATGCATTCCATCCAGATGATACAAAAATCGTTGAGAAACTACTCATTGAAGAACGGAAACACATAACTGCGGAAAACCTAGGGGCATAAGAAAAGCGCAAGCGCCTATGAACACGAGCGTAGGGCAGTGCCTCTTTCTCTACAAGCATCGCTTGCGTGCTGCCACCGAAGTAGACGCTCGTCGCTATAGTTAGACAAAAGTAAGAAAACTTATATTTCCTTATCTTTTTAGAAAGGTGTGGCACAATGGGATAACCCATCTGCCACACCTTTTCATATACAACTTTTTTATTTTATCCTTTGATAATACCCAGTTCTTTCCCTGCCTTTTCAAAAGCATCTAATGCTTCTTGTAACAATTCTCTCGTGTGGTCGGCAGTGACTATTGTACGTACACGGGCAAGGCCCTTCGCAACTGTTGGAAACGCGATTCCCTGAGCAAAGACACCATAAGTAAGTAACTTATCAGATAACTGGTGTGCCTTTACTTCATCTCCCACAATCACTGGGGTAATTGGAGTATCGCTTTTTCCAGTATCAAATCCTAAAGCATGTAATCCATCTTTAAAGAATTCCGTATTATCCCATAAGCGCTCGATCCGCTCAGGTTCATCAAGTAACATATCAATAGCCTCCGAGCAGGCAGCAGTTACTGCTGGGGGATGAGAAGTGCTAAATAAGAATGGGCGTCCTTTATGGATCAAATAATCCCTTACCGCCTGTGAACTTGCCACGTATCCACCAAGTACACCAATTGCTTTACTTAGCGTACCTACTTGAATATGAACACGGCCATTTAAGTCAAAATGATCAACCGTTCCCCGTCCGTTTCTTCCAAGGACCCCACTTGCATGGGCATCGTCTACCATGATTAATGCATCATATTTTTCCGCAAGTTCTACGATTTGAGGAAGTGGTGCGATATTTCCGTCCATGGAAAAAACACCGTCTGTGACAACAAGGCGTTTTCTGAAGTCTCGAGAATCTTTTAACGCGTCTTCCAAACTTTCCATGTTCACATGCTTGTAAATCTTTCGGTCAGCTTTTGTCAACCGAATCCCATCAATAATAGACGCATGATTTAACTCATCGGAAATTACCACATCTTCCTTTGTTAGTATAGAAGAAAGAATGGCTTGATTCGCAGTAAAACCTGATTGAAGTACTAATGTTGCTTCTGTATGCTTAAATTCAGCAAGTTTTCTTTCAAACTCTTGATGCATATCAAACGTACCTGCAATTGTCCGAACCGATCCTGTACCTGCCCCATACGTTTCCACTGCTTGAATGGCCGCTTTCTTCATTCTCGGATGGTTAGTTAATCCTAAATAGTTATTTGAGGAAAGTTGAATGACTTCCTTTCCGTTTATTACCACTTTCGCCCCTTGATCTGACTGCAATGGTACCAGTGAACGGAAAAGTCCCCCCTCTTTCATTTCTTGAAGTTCCTGCTCTAAATATTCAAAACCTTTCATACAACGTCTCCTCCTTGTTATGGATGTAATACCACTTTGCCGCATTTACCTTCAATCATTAATTCAAATCCTTTTTCAAACTCTTCTAATTTAAAATGATGAGTAATCAGCGGTTTAACGTCCACTTGTCCTGAACCTAACAATCCCGACACTTGCTGCCATGTCTTAAACATTTGGCGTCCGGTAATTCCTTGAACGGTAACTCCTTTGAATACAATATCATTTGTAACATCTATTTCAACAGGTTTAACTGGTAAACTTAATATGGACACTCTTCCACCATTTGTCACCATTTTGAACCCTTGATTCATGGCAATAGGATGACCGCTCATTTCACAGACAACATCTACTCCGTTTCCGTTTGTCAGTTGGTTCATCACTTCGAGGGGATCCGCTTCTTTGGAGTTGACAACTGTTGTTGCCCCCATTTCCGTAGCTAATTGGAGACGATAATTGTTTAAATCAAAGGCAATGACTTGAGAAGCCCCTGCTGCCTTGGCAACGCCTACCGCCATGATTCCTATTGGTCCGCACCCGATAACAGCAACGGTTTTTCCTGCCACATCACCAGCTAGTACGGTATGGACTGCATTTCCAAATGGTTCTTGAACACTTGCTACGTCAAATGGAAGTTCAGGGTCATTTTTCCATAGATTTTGGGCTGGGAGAGCAACATATTCCGCAAAACAGCCATCCCGATCCACGCCTATAATTTGTGTATTGGCACAAATATGAGCCTGCCCGTTTAAACATTGGGGACAGTGACCACAAACAATATGTGTTTCAGCAGAAACATGGTCACCTACTTCCACATTGTAAACATTTTCCCCTTTTTCCACAACAACACCGGCAAACTCATGACCAAAAACATATGGTGGTTTTACTCTGCTTTGGGACCATTCATCCCATGCATAAATGTGAACATCTGTTCCACAAATGGAAGTGGCTTTCACTTGAATTAGTACTTCCTGATCTCCGATGGTTGGTACGGGCACTTCTTGAAGAGATGCACCAAACCCCCTTTTATCTTTTACGATTGCTTTCATCATGTTAGTCATTGTTTCTCCCCCTTGATTGAGAATCCATTACCCCTTTGAAAAATATAATCCACTCTCATTTTAGCATGTGTATTTGTACGCGTAAACAGTACTGTCCACTTATAGAGGACAAATGAATCCCCCAAGAAAAATATTTTAATTTTTTTTCTTGCATTAACCTTTACAATCATTTTATATTTACTGGATGAAAAGAATGAAGAAAATAGTATGAAGTAAAGTTATGATCTATCGGAAGAGGAAGATGCTATTCATATATTAAAAGAAGATGAACAGGAGTTGAGTGTTGAAAATATGTAGAGCTATTTTAGGAATTACCATAGAAACTAACCATACTCTAATGGGAGAGCACTACTCCATGAATACATAAAAAACGGTACCAATATCAATATATCGGTACCGTTTTATTTACTTTACCTATTACATAAACTCAGTTAGTAATTTATCGAATTGACCTTGATCCAACGCAATATCCTGTTTTGCGAGAGGTTCTTCTTTAAATCCTTTTACAAGGGATTCATAAGAAGGTTTTTCCTTATCCTGATAAATCAGGCCTGTCACTAGACCGTTATATTCCATTAATGTATTCATCGCCTGGGAACGGTTAGACGGATCATACCCTTCTATTGTCGACAAAGAAGTTAAGTTTTCCTTAAACCAATCGTACGTATTAATTTTATTAAAAGTAACACATGGGCTAAAAACATTGATTAATGAGAATCCTTTATGGTTAATTCCCTGTTCAATGATAGAAGTAAGTTCCTTCAGGTCACTTGAAAAGCTTTGTGCCACAAAACCCGCTCCTGCTGAAATCGCTAGTTCCATTACTCCAAGGGCTGATTCTATAGATCCTGCAGGTGTACTCTTTGTTTTAAATCCCATTTCACTTCTTGGAGACGTTTGCCCCTTCGTTAATCCGTAAATCTGGTTATCCATTACAATATAAGTCACATCAATGTTTCTGCGAATGGAATGAATAGTGTGTCCCATTCCAATTGCAAAACCGTCCCCATCTCCACCTGATGCAATTACGGTTAAATCACGATTGGCCATTTTGACACCTTGTGCAATGGGAAGAGCCCGACCGTGAATTCCATGAAAACCATAAGAGTTAATATATCCAGAGATTCGTCCAGAACATCCAATTCCAGAGACAACAGCTAACTCCTCAGGTACAATTCCAACATTGGCTGCTGCGCGCTGAATAGCCGCTTGAACGGAAAAATCGCCACACCCTGGACACCAGTTAGGTTTAACGTTATTTCTAAAGTCTTTAAACGTGGCCATATTAAAACAACTCCTTGCATTGGTTGTGAATTTCAGATGGTAAGAATGGATTTCCATCGTATTTTAAAATCGATTGAATATCTCCACGGGAAAGGTTCATCTTCGTAAGTTGAGTAAGTTGTCCAGTTGCATTATTTTCCACTACAACAACTTTTTTCGCCTTATCAACCATCGCCTTCAATTCATCAGTCGGGAAAGGATGCAGAAGTCGAACTTGTCCGTGGTTCACTTTTAAACCATCCTTTTCTAGTCTAGGAATTGCTTCTTGAATTGTTCCACGAGTTGAATTAAATCCTAGAATGAGCAAGTCAGCTTCCTCATGACGCTCATCTTTATACACAGGACTCGGAAACACTTTTGGAAGTTCCTGTAATTTTCTAAGTCGTTTATCCATTTGTGCTTTACGGTTTTCTGGGCTTTCCGATGGTTTTCCTTGTTCATTATGCTCAACCCCGGTCACATGGTGAATACCATTTTTCATCCCTGGGATGACACGTTTGGAAACGCCATCGTCAGTAACTTCATATCGTTTAAAATAAGCACTTTTTTCCAGTTCAGGTAGTTCTTCTTCTAGATTTAATTTCCCACGTCGAATGTTAACTTTGCTAAAATCTAACGGTTCCACAGTTTGTTTTCCTAAAGACAATGCTAAATCTGTGACAAGAATAACTGGTACTTGATATTCTTCCGCAATATTAAACGCTTCAACAGCATCGTAGAACGCTTCTTCCACGGTGGAAGGAGTAATAACAACTTTTGGGATTTCCCCATGTGTTCCATAAATCATTGCAAAGATATCTGATTGCTCTTGTTTTGTAGGTAACCCCGTACTTGGTCCCCCACGTTGTGTATCTACAATAACGAGAGGTGTTTCCGTAATACCACTAAGCCCAATTGCCTCCATCATTAATGAAAGACCAGGACCTGCAGACGCGGTTAAACTACGCACCCCTGCGTAATTTGCCCCTATTGCCATCGTACAAGCAGCAATCTCATCTTCCGTCTGAATCACTGTTCCACCATATTCAGGAAGTTTTTTAATTAAATACTCCATAATTTCTGAAGCAGGTGTGATTGGATAGGCAGGCATAAACCGTGCTCCCCCTGCTAATGCTCCCAAGGCAATTGCGTCATTTCCAATCATAAACATCCGGCTTTTACCATCCGCCTCTTTTAATTGAAAATCTCCTACACTACCTTCTGCTTCCTTCTTGAAATATTCCATCCCCGCTTCAATGGCCTGAAGATTTTTTTCAACGACAGAAGCCCCTTTACGGGAGAAGATTTGTTCCACAACGGAATTAAATGCTTCTACTTTAAGGCCTAATAAGGCGCTGGATGCACCAACTGCGACCATATTTTTCATTAGAGAAGTTCCTAGATCTGTTGCAATCTCCGTAAACGGAACAGAAAAAAGATTCGCTGTACAACCTTCTGGCTGCTTAGGCGAAAACTTACTGTCTCCAATAATAACTCCGCCTGGTCGCAATTCATGATGATTTAAGTCAATCGTTTCTTGATCAAACGCAACGAGAATATCTAAATCATCTGATATGGAATTCGTTGCTGTCGTACTCACACGGATTTTATTATTCGTGTGTCCCCCTTTAATTCTTGAAGAAAAGTGTCTATATCCATATAAATAATACCCCTGACGGCTTAAAGCCATTGAAAAGATCTCACCAGTACTTTCGATCCCTTCACCTTGCTGTCCTCCAACTTTCCAGGAAAGCTGATTGATCATCCTTATTCCACCCCTTCTAATGTGACAATGAGAAACCTTCGATTGTGATTGTGAAAACATTCATTTACACTAAAACAGAAATATGTACGTGTTATCCTGGAGTCTTCCTTTAAATAATATCCCAAGAAACACCTCTACTTTCATCAATCCCCATTTATTGACCTCGTTCCTTTCAAACTGTGAAGTAAAAACAAATCCTTTTCATAGAATAACAGAAAGCGTTTTCACTCCGATTCTATTTTTCTCTAACTCACTTTTATATTGTAACATAACTTTCACAATTTCTAAAACAAGAATATTCAAGCTATTTTACTGCATACTGGGGTTTCCCTTTCATTTCAACAAAAAACCTGCTTGAAACCCAAGCAGGGAAAACTATGACTATACTATCGAGGCTCAATAATTAATTTAATTGCAGTACGCTCATCCCCATCAATTTGGATGTCTGTGAACGCCGGGATACAAATGAGATCAATACCACTAGGTGCCACAAAACCACGGGCTATGGCAACTGCTTTTATGGATTGATTTAATGCACCAGCTCCTATTGCTTGAATCTCAGCTGCCCCTCTTTCTCGAATTACTCCAGCTAATGCACCGGCAACGGAATTAGGATTAGATTTTGCTGAAACTTTTAATACTTCCACTTGAGAACCTCCTTAAGGATTATGATGTGGTAAGATCTTTCCAAACATTGTAAATAGTACTTCTCTCTCTATTTTTCTGTACCTATATTTTACAACGAAATGGTTTCAAAAAGTTAAAAAATTCTAATTTTTTTCTCTTTTTGTATATATTCATTCCTTTTGCAAATATTCTTCTTTTACTTATTTAGTCAAAAAATGGGCGATCTTCATTTATGTTAATCCTATGGATTGATTCTGCCTTACCTTCTTTATTCAGAGTTAGATAAACGCCGTTAATTTGTTCTCGCCCTTCAGCTACTTCAAACCTGGATGGTAAACTGGTCAAAAATCTGTTAATAATGATCTCTCGGTCCATACCTAGGATCCCATCATAAGGTCCAGTCATGCCTACGTCTGAAATATATGCTGTTCCTTGTGGCAAAATTCTCTCATCTGCAGTTTGAACGTGTGTATGAGTACCAACCACTGCAGATACTCTTCCGTCCAGAAACCAACCCATCGCTTGTTTTTCGCTCGTTGCCTCAGCATGAAAATCCACAAAAATATACGGTGTTTTCTCTTTCACTTCATCAACAATTTCATCTAATTTTCGAAATGGACAGTCTATCGGAGGTAAAAAAGTTCTTCCTTGACCGCTTATAACCCCGATTTTTTTATTACCAAATTTGGTAATAACATATCCCACACCGGGATTTCCATCGGGAAAGTTTGCAGGACGTACGAGGCTTGGAACATCATCAATAAAATCAAATATTTCTTTTTTATCCCATGTATGATTCCCAAGGGTTATCACATCTGCCCCTGATTCCTTTATTTCATGATAAATCTTTTCCGTTATCCCTTTTCCTCCAGCAGCGTTTTCCCCGTTCACAATCGTAATGTCGGGTCTATATTTTTGTTTTAGTTTCGGCAAAAATTGCTTTAAACAGTTTCTCCCAGGAGAGCCTACCACATCTCCAATAAATAAAACTTTCATATAACCTACTCCTTTAATTCTAAGAGAATGTTTCTTTCACAGTAAATCACTCAATCCTTGATGTTTAATTTAGTTTTCCACCTTGTTACAAAATCAATTAGTCTGAACCGGTATGAACCGGTATTTGCACACTATTTTTAAAATATTTACGAAATGCTATTTTATATGTAGGCTCTGTTATCGTTCAATGTTGATTTTTGCGAAATTCACTCCCTTTCCGCGGGCGGTTCGGGAGCCTCCTCGGTGTTTCACACCTTGCGGGGTCTCCCCTGAACTCGCTTTTCCCGCAGGAGTGTCGTAAATTTCGCTAAAAATCATCCTATTAAAAAATCAACATTAGCCTTTAACATAGCCTATATGTAAAAAATAAAGTGGCAGTAAAACGCCACTTTATTTCGCATACTCAACTGCCCTTGTTTCACGAATCACAGTCACTTTAATGTGTCCAGGATAATCGAGCTCGTCTTCAATTTTCTTTGTAATATCACGAGCTAGTCGATAAGAGTCTTCATCAGTTATGAAGTCAGGCTTCACCATAATTCGAACTTCTCGACCTGCTTGGATGGCGTAAGTCTTTTCTACGCCTTCAAATGATTCGGATATTTCTTCCAGTTTCTCTAGACGCTTAATATACGTTTCAAGAGTTTCCCGTCTGGCACCTGGTCTCGCAGCGGATAATGCATCTGCAGCAGCCACAAGTGTCGAGATAACTGAAGTTGAATCGGTATCCCCATGATGTGATGCGATACTGTTTATTACGACTGGATGTTCCTTATATTTCGTTGCAAGTTCCACGCCAATTTCAACGTGACTTCCTTCTACTTCATGGTCAATTGCTTTCCCTATATCGTGTAAGAGACCTGCGCGACGGGCCAATGCCACATCTTCACCAAGTTCAGATGCCATTAAACCACTTAGATAAGCCACTTCCATTGAATGCTTCAATACATTTTGCCCATAGCTTGTTCGGAATTTTAAGCGACCTAGTATCTTTATGAGATCTGGATGCAATCCATGAATACCCATTTCGAATGTGGATTGTTCACCATATTCGCGAATTAGTTCATCTACTTCACGACGGGACTTGTCCACAGTCTCTTCAATTCGAGCAGGATGTATTCTTCCATCCTGTACAAGCTTTTCTAAAGCTGTCTTAGCAATCTCCCGACGAATAGGGTCAAATCCTGACAATATGACAGCTTCTGGAGTATCATCGATAATTAAGTCGATTCCTGTTAAGGTTTCTAAGGCACGAATATTTCGGCCCTCTCTCCCAATGATACGACCTTTCATTTCATCATTCGGCAAGTTAACCACTGATACGGTTGTTTCTGCCACATGGTCTGCTGCACAGCGTTGAATGGACATGGATAAGATCTCTTTTGCTTTCTTATCCGATTCTTGTTTTGCTCTTGTGACAGCATCTTTTATCATTACTGCTTTTTCATGTGTTAATTCTTCAGAAACAGTTTTCATGATGATTTCACGTGCATCATCTTTTGTAAATCCAGAGATTCTTTCTAATTCCTGTTGTTGTTCTTTTAACATTTCCTCGACTTTGCTATTCATCTCGTCGATTTGTTTTTGACGTTTTGACAATTCATCTTCTCTTTTTTCAAGAGTCTCTTCTTTTTTGTCTAACGTTTCACTTTTACGGTCCAATAATTCTTCTTTTTGAACTAATCGGTTCTCCTGTTTTTGAATATCGTTTCGACGGTCACGGACTTCTTTTTCGGCTTCCATTCGAAGTTTATGTGCTTCATCTTTTGCTTCTAGAATGGCTTCCTTTTTACTAGCTTCCGCTTCTCGTTTGGCATCATCAATCGTTTGCTTTGCTAACGATTCCGCACTTGAAATTTTGGCTTCTGCAATCGATTTACGAACGAAATATCCAATGAAGAAAACGATCACTGCAGTGAATAGCAAAATGAGGATTTGAACGCTTAAACTGTCCAAGACAGATTCACCTCCTCATGCTATTTCTTTGGTGGAACTTAAGTTTCATGTTTTCATTTGTTCATTTGTTCATTTGTTATTAAAAAACGCACATCCATAACAGTTAAAAACAAGTTTGAGTATGTTGTATAAAAGTATTCTTTCTAATTGTATTCTTCATATTTTACAATGTCAAGCATTGGTAAAGGTTCTGTAACATCTATCCGTCTTATTTCTTACTATTTCACTTTTATTTTACATATATATAGGAAAGTACTAAAAATTTTCAGGAGAAAGATGTGCTTTCAAGTCATTGTATGTTAATAGAAATACATAATCTGAAAGAGGTGTCAGTGAGGGGCTAGTTATTCTGCTATTTAAATAGAAAGGGATTTTATGAATCAGGTTCAAATAAGAAAAAAGCACCTAGTGGGGTGCTTTTCGTCTATTACTTAATGTCTAAAGGTATTTCTCCAGACTCCGTTGGATCAGCTGCCGGTACAGTAACTGCTTCGTTTAACCCGTGGAATTCACGAATTTTCGATTCAATAGTACTAGTCATGTCCGAGTTTTCCTTCAAGAACTGCTTAGCATTCTCTCTACCTTGACCTAAACGCTCTTCATTGTAGGAATACCAGGCACCACTTTTTTGAACGATATCTAAATCAGATGCAATATCTAATATGGAACCTTCACGGGAAATTCCTTCTCCATACATAATATCCACTTCAGCGGTCTTAAACGGTGGAGCAACTTTATTCTTTACAACCTTGATCTTTGTTTTATTCCCGATCATATCATTACCTTGCTTCAATGTTTCGGCACGACGTACTTCTAAACGTACAGAGGAATAGAATTTTAATGCACGTCCACCTGGAGTCGTCTCTGGATTACCAAACATTACTCCGACTTTTTCACGGATCTGGTTGATAAATACAGCAATCGTTTTTGACTTGTTAATGGCACCGGAAAGCTTACGAAGTGCCTGTGACATCAATCTAGCCTGTAAACCAACGTGACTGTCTCCCATTTCCCCTTCAATCTCTGCTTTTGGAACAAGTGCTGCAACCGAGTCAATAACAATCATGTCCACCGCTCCACTGCGAACTAATGCTTCCGCAATTTCCAGTGCCTGCTCTCCTGTATCCGGTTGAGAAAGAAGTAATTCATCAATGTTAACTCCTAAGTTTTGTGCGTAAATAGGATCGAGCGCATGCTCAGCATCTATAAAAGCTGCTTGTCCGCCATTCCGTTGTATTTCCGCAATTGCATGTAAAGCTACGGTTGTTTTACCAGAAGATTCTGGACCATAGATTTCAATTATTCTTCCTTTTGGATATCCCCCTACTCCTAAAGCAATATCTAAAGCAAGGGCACCACTTGATACGGTCGATACTCGTTGCTCTGCTTGTTCACCTAGCTTCATGATAGAACCTTTACCAAATTGCTTTTCAATTTGGCGAAGGGCCATGTCAAGGGCTTGTTTGCGATCTGACATGTTTACCTCTCCTTTTTTTCAATAATTAACAACATAGATATAATAGATGCCTCGAATAAGGCTTTTATCATTTCTATATCTATCTTAACCTTTTTCTATCAATTTGCCAATATATTTGCAAACGTTCGTTCGCTATTTTTTCATTAAAAAAATTCAGCTAAATATTGACAATAAGTACTTGAAAATCGAAGGTTTTGATGCTTAAGGACCAATATATCTCAATCAAAAAATATTGCTGTTCACAAAACGTTCGGGGACCAGGTCCCGGAACGTTTTGTGAACAAATAAGCATGCAATTCAATTATTGAAATGCATGCTTTGTATTTCATTCATTGGATGGCCTTTATCTTCTTTTCGGTCTTGGTTTTGCTGGTTCTAAATTAATTCTCGCTCCATTTACGCGGGAATACTTCAAGCCTTCGTACACGAAAGGGGCGACCTCTTGAGGAACTTCCATAAAGGTGAAGTTATCGAATATATCGATTCTCCCAACAGCACTGGCTGGAATACCCACTAAATGGGAAACTTCTTCCGATAATTTCTTTGGCGTGAGTTCAATGTTTCTTCCAACATTAATAAAGAAACGTGTCATTCCCTTTTGTGCGCCTGTATCCCCAAAGTCATATCCATCATCTTTCAGATCATCATGACTATAGAAAGCAAGTTTCATGAGGGATCCGACGATTTTTTCCGGGGGATACTGATCTAATAGTTCCTTTACTAAACCGTCATATAAACCTGTATCTTCCTCTTCACTCTCTATAAGATCAATGATTTGTCCCTTCCAAACATGCTGTTGCTTCTCGACCACTTCTTCAACAGAAGGCAATCTCTCAGATGGGATGTTCATTTTAATTTCTGCTTCAATTGAGCGTAAATGTTTCATTTCCCTTGGTGTAACTAATGTTACAGCGATTCCTTCACGACCAGCTCTTCCCGTTCTTCCTATACGATGGACATAGCTTTCAGGATCTTGCGGAATATCATAGTTAATGACATGAGAAACATTTTCCACGTCAATCCCCCTCGCTGCAACATCGGTTGCAATAAGGAACTCGATGGAAGAATCACGGAACTTCTTCATGACAATATCCCGCTGAGCTTGGGTTAAATCTCCATGAAGGCCATCGGCCATATATCCCCTTGCCTGTAATGCCTCTGTTAACTCCGCAACACCTTTTTTCGTACGGCAGAAAATAATACCTAAGTCGATCGTTTCACTGTCGATGACACGACATAAGGATTCCATCTTATTTTTTTCCAGTACTTTATAATACACTTGGTTGATGGAAGGGGCAGTCACTTCTCCCTTGCTGATCGTTATCTGTTTCGGCCGATTCATGTATTTGTTCGACAGTTTTCGAATTGGAGGTGGCATGGTGGCAGAAAACAGCATAGTCTGACGTTCACGGTTGACTTGTTGCAGAATTTTTTCAATGTCCTCAATAAATCCCATATCTAACATTTCATCTGCTTCATCTAAAATAAGAGTGTGAACACTCCTTAACTGAAGGGTATTGCGGTTTAAGTGATCAAGTACCCTACCAGGGGTACCAACCACAACTTGAACCCCACGTTTTAAAGCCTTAATTTGATGACCTATTGACTGACCTCCATAGATCGGGAGAATCTGGGCATTTTTATATTTTGATAACTTTTGTAATTCCCCTGCTACTTGGATCGCCAGCTCCCTCGTTGGTGTTAAAATCAATGATTGTACATGCTTGTCTCTTGTTACATGTTCTAAGAGAGGGATCCCAAATGCTGCTGTTTTACCTGTCCCAGTTTGAGCCTGCCCGATTACATCTTGTTTTTGCAATATTTCAGGTATTACTTTTTCTTGGATAGGGGATGGTGCCTCAAACCCCATATCTTTAATTGCCCGTTTAATCTCATCAGATATTGGAAAATCTTCAAATTTCATTGTTTATTCATCCACCTTTTTCGTTTCCTTTCGCATCCATTGTAACAAATAATAGGCTCCGTATTTAGCAGAACGCTCACGTATGTTTTGACGACTTCCAGCTAGTTTTAATTCATAGCTTACGGTGCGGTCCTTCGATGCTATACCCATATACACAACTCCAGGGGGTTTCCCCTCTAATGGATCAGGACCGGCAACACCAGTAAAACTAATCCCGTAATCCGACTGGAAGTTGATTCTTACTTTTTCTGCCAATTCCTTTGCACACGTATGACTGACAGCACCTTCATCATTGAGTATTTCATTAGATACACTAAGTAAGGATCGTTTTGCTGCATTGGAATAACATATAATACTGCCTGGAAATACAAGAGAAGCACCATTTATTGCTGTAACTTCTGTTGCAAACAGACCTCCCGTTATACTTTCAGCAGATGCGATTGTTTTATTTTTTTCTTTTAAATGTTTCACTATATTTTCAAATAATGTGTCTTCTCCATATCCGTAGAAAAACTCTCCTAACCGACTTAGAATCTTTTCTTCCACTTCATCTAAGGAATTTCGGTTTTTCTCTTCCCCTTCCCCCATTACTGTCAGACGGAGGGTAACTTCCCCACCGGATGCAAGGGGGGCAATCGTCGGGTTTGTTTGACTCTCAAGAAGATCATCGATAATTTCGACGAGTTGGGACTCCCCAATATCAAAGAAACGCAAAACCCTTGATTGAATATGATTTACTTTAGATATCTGACCCTTTAAATATGGAGTAACAAATTTATTGAACATGGGGATTAATTCCCTCGGGGGTCCTGGAAGCATAATAATTTGATACTCACTCGTTTTTATACCTATCCCACATGCCAAACCATGTTCGTTTGTAAACACATGAGATCCTTCAATAATCATGGCCTGTTTCCGATTATTTTCAGTCATGATACGGTTTCTTTGTTTAAAATACATATCCATTCTTTTTTCAGTTTCTGGATCGTAAACAAGTTTTTTTCCTAACAATGCAGCTACTGTTTCTTTTGTTAAATCGTCTTTTGTTGGACCTAATCCACCAGTCATAATAATTAGATTAGAACGGTTTGTCGCCACTTTAAGCACGTCGGTTAATCGATCAGGATTGTCTCCCACAACCGAGTGATGATATACATTAATTCCAAGGTGAGCCATCTGTTCAGATAAATACTTTGCGTTTGAGTTTACAATTTGCCCCAATAAAAGCTCTGAACCTACAGCGATAATTTCTGCATTCAAATTCATTGAATATCACCCTATTGTTTTTTTACTAACACATGTTTATTTTTTATGAAGTAATCAATACCAGATAATAAGGTCAACAAAACGGCAACATAAACCATTACCTTATCAAAAGGGAAACCAATCAACTCAAAGATTGTATTATGTAACATTAAAGCAGAAGCTGCCACAATTTGGCTCACTGTTTTCCATTTTCCCCAAATACTTGCTGCGATAACCTCTCCTTCACCGGAAGCCACTAATCGAAGTCCTGTTACAGCAAATTCTCTACTTAAGACAATAACTGCTGCCCAGGCAGGAAGCATATCCAATCCAACTAAAGAGATAAAGGCTGCAGTGATGAGAAGCTTGTCAGCTAATGGATCAAGAAATTTACCCATGTTCGTTACTAGATTATATTTTCTTGCGTAGAATCCATCCAACCAATCCGTAGCAGCGGCGATGATAAACACTAAGGCTGCGATCAAATGATGAATTGGAATGTCTGCCCCTAATAAATGAAACTCTCCCCATGAAAATGGAATTAACAACAGTATCATAAAAATAGGGATAAGAATAATTCGTGAAATAGTGATTTGATTAGGTACGTTCACCTTAATCCCCCTAACAGCGTTAGTAATCTGAAGAAATTATCGTCATAAGCTTTATCAATTTTACCAAAAACAAAGGTATTTTGCGAATTTTACTTCTTATTTATTGAAAGTTTTTGTAAAATACAACATGAATAGACACTATTTTTCATTATTAGAAAAAGTTGGATTCCCTTTTGAAATCCAATATCGAAGTAAAAAACATCGAAAAATTATTGGAATGTTGATTATTTGTTACATACTAGAGCAATACAAAAAAGAGCTGATGGAACAGCTCTTTTTTTGTAACCCAGTGGAATTATCCTATACGACTATTCACCTACTGGTTCGTAAGAGATAATGATGTTTTGAACGTTATTGTCGATGGCATACTCTAATAGTTCATCGTTAATATAAATGTCAGCTGTCAGTATATTCCCCACTCGGATAGTAATTTGGTCTTCCTCCGAGAAATCAAACGACATTTCATCATTATTGCTATACGTTCTTTCATGGAGATCATTGTTTTCAGAATCCCTTACCCTAATCCACGTCTGACCGGAAAACTCCATTCTTACTTCAAATGTATCTGCATTAGACAGAACATAATAGGAGTCTGTTCCTTCTGTACGGTCAAAATCTAACGATTGTTCGGGCTCTGGTTCCGGTTCGGGCTCTGGTTCAGGCTCTGGTTCTGGTTCAGGCTCCTCTTCCACCGGTTCTTCTTGATCATCATCAATATCAGTATCCGGTAAATCAACGGAAGCATCATTTTGCTGATCTTCTCTGGAAATTCCTGTACCAGCATTGTCATCGCCTAATGTCCAGTAGTAAATAAACACCGCTATTATCAATATAAATACAACCACTACTAGTGTTGGTAAAAGGGAAGCAAATTTTGATTTTTTCTTAACGAGTTTAGGCTTGGTCCTGTTTACCCGGGGAGGTAATTCAGCAGGTTCCCGCTTCGGTTGTGGAAGTTCATCCTTATGTTCCTCAAATAACATTTCAGAACTTAATCCCACGGCATCTGCATATCTTTTCACGAAAGCACGGGCATAAAAATCACCAGGCATTCGGGAAAAATCCCCTTCTTCAATTGCTAACAAGTATCTTTTTTGAATTTTAGTTACCGTTTGCAGCTCATCTAATGTATATCCCTTTTCTTCTCTGGCGGTTTTTAACCGCAATCCTAATTCAGACAATCGAAACACCTACCACCTTTAACTAATATCAAAGGATGAGAATCCAGAGTCCACTGCTTCATATGTAATCTTCTCATCTTCATCACTTCGTAGTTCTATTATATAATCAAAATCATCTAAAGAATATTCTGTTTCCCTAACAAAAATATCAGGATGTTCCACCACTTTTGTAGCTGGCAAACGCATAATTTCACTTACTAACAACTGATGCCTTTCGGATGCCCTCATTGTAGATACAATTCCATCGATAATATAAATATGGTTTTCCGATAATTCATCATCGGCAAGCTGACTGCGTATTGTTTGTCTTAACAGTGTTGATGACAAGAATGACCAACGTTTACTGGCACACACCGAAGCTGCAACCACTGATTCTGTCTTACCTACCCTAGGCATACCCCTAATTCCAATGAGCCGATGTCCTTCTTTTTTAAATAATTCTGCCATGAAATCCACCAGCAGACCAAGCTCATCACGGACAAATCGAAAGGTTTTTTTCTCATCTTCATCACGTTCAATATATCGACCATGACGCACTGCAAGACGATCCCTAAGTTTTGGCTCTCGAATTTTAGTCAGAGTGATAATATCCATGGTTTCTAAAATATATTTTAAACGAAGGATCGCTTCTTCATTCTGACTTTTTATCAACATTCCTCTCCTTTGGTCTTCCACGCCATTAATCGTTAAAATATTTATTCGCAGCATTCCTAGTAAAGAGGCTATTTCACCAAGCAACCCTGGCCGATTTTCATTGATGCGATATTCTAAATACCATTCTTTTGGCTCCCCCATTGTTCAACCCCTTTCTTTTTTGTCTTATCCCCTTACATTACTTACTAGTTTGTTATACATATCATAATTGATTTTTTTCCCCTTTAAAAGAGGTTTCTTGTAATGAGATAAAATCTATTCTATTTTTTTCACAATTTTATTGAATTAAGAAAAAAGTGTCGCCTGCTAAAGCGACACTTTCTTTTTTTCACAGCTTACCTCTTTTGAACAAGTTTGACCATCATGTTTGCAATGGCGTGCTGTTCTTCTTCGGAAGCCACATGCCAAAGGTCTGCAAGTACTTTTTCCTGTTCATTTTTCGGTTCCACTTGCTCGGATAAGTACTCTCCCACTTGATAAGCCACATCATTGATAACCTGATTATCCATACCTTCGCCTTTGGCTTGGTCTAAACGTTCTCCTAAAAACTCTTTCCACTGCTGCCAGTTATCTAGTACAGACATGAAAGATTCCTCCTTGTGATGTAATTCAAATTTAGTTTTTCACAACGGAGGAAATATATGCATCTACATTTAACAATACCATGCCCCATTGACTGAGATAATTTGTCCATTAACATAATTACTTTCTTTTGAGGCTAAAAAGGACACAACAGACGCCACTTCCATTGGAGACCCGAGACGACCTGCTGGAATTTCTTCCGCTAATTGCTGCTGTTCTGGTTCCGATAAATGGTTAAGCATAGGCGTCTTAATTGCACCAGGAGCTACACCGTTGACTTGGATATTACTTGGAGCAACTTCTTTCGCCAAGGCTTTAACAAAACTATTTAAACCACCTTTAACCGTAGAGTAAAGAACTTCGCACGATCCACCGGTTAAACCCCAAATCGAGGAAAGAATAATGATTTTCCCTTGTTTTTTTCGAATAAGGAAAGGTAAGAACGCTTGCGTTAACATAAAAGGGGTCATAATCCCAGCCGCTAATTCCGTTTTAATATCTTCCTGAGAATAATCCGTTATTAAACTGCATTTAGACGATCCGCTATTATGAACGATCACATCGGGAAATAGGGATAAATTGGTAATTTTCCCCACGGTTTCTTCTGGTTTAGAAAAATCCGCTTGGACAATGTATATCTTCGTTTCATATTTTTCCTCTAAACTTCTTGCCAGGTCAGTAATACTATCTTCATTTTTATTATAATGTAACACAAGGTCAAATCCATCTTCAGCTAACCTTGCTGAAATAGCTCCCCCAATTCCTCCGCTCGCTCCTGAAATAAATGCTAAAGGCTTATCTGTCATCAGCCTATCCCTTCGGTTTTACGTGACATTGGCTCATTTGAGTATTAGTTAGGAAATGATCCTTCATAGCGTCTGTCATATCCTTTGATGTAAGTGACTCTAGGACTGGGATAACTTGAAACAAATCCATATCATTAAATCGATAACGGGTAAACTGGTTCGCAATATACTCAGGTGAGTTTAACGCTCGCAGGAAATAGCCGATTTTTTTCTTTCGGATTCCTTCCATCTGCAGTTCATCAATTGGTTTTTGAATAAAATCATCTACCATCCCTGCTATCCGCTTGCCAAGTTCTTCTGGTCTGTCCGTATCTCCCCCAACGACAGAGAACCCAAACCCTTGCTCTCCTGAGTAATCAAACGAGAAGGAGTCATCAATTAACCCTTCTTCATATAACTTTTGATAATTTTCTCCACTTTGACCAAACATCATTTCTAATAAAAGCTGGATCGATAATTCGTGCTTTAATAATTCCTCTCCTTGACGATCCGGTTTTTGGTCCTTAAATCCCACAAGACATTTGCCAGTATGAACATTCATGGGAATGGTAACGATCTTTTCAGCAACTGATTCCGGTTCATCTTGAAAATATCGTTTAATCTCCTGTGGTTCCTCAAATGTTTTCCCTGCTTGGTTGTTTCTGATGAGTTCCATTGTAGTATCCGGCTCAAGGTTCCCCACAACAAAGAAAACCATATTACTTGGATGATAAAATGTTTCATAACACGTGTACAAGGAATCTTTTGTAATTTTGTAAATAGAATCCACTGTACCAGCTATATCAATCTTTACAGGGTGGTTTTTATACATACTCGCTATTAAACCGAAATAATTTCTCCAGTCTGGATTATCCTCGTACATCTTTATTTCCTGTTCAATAATTCCCTTTTCTTTCTCTACAGACTCTTCTGTGAAATAAGGCTTTTGTACAAAATTTAATAGTGTTTCCAAATTCTCTGAAATATTCATCGTACTGGAAAACAAATAAGCTGTTCGTGTAAAGCTAGTAAAGGCATTTGCAGATGCACCTTGCTTACTAAAAAGTTGAAATACGTCTCCTTCTTCATCTTCAAATAATTTATGCTCCAAAAAATGAGCAATTCCATCTGGTACTCGAACTTTTTCCTTGTCATTCAAGGGGACAAAATGATTATCAATGGAACCGTATTTTGTTGTAAATGTAGCATATGTCTTGTTAAATCCCGGTTTTGGTAAAAGATAAACTTGAAGACCGTTCGGAAGAACCTCATGATATAGGGTTTCCTGAAGTTGATCAAATGTTACTTTATTCATCTTTCGTCTCCTCCTTCCCTTTGAGAAAATATACCGTATCGAGCTGTATTTTCTCTGCTACCTGAACAATATCTTCCTTCGTAACTTTATCGATCTCCTCCATCCAATGGGAGAGCTGACGCTTTTTTGTTGTTAATTGATTATGATATTCCAGTTCAATGAATCCGCGGGGAACATCCATTGTTTCAAGTAATTGATTTTTCAAGACCGCTTTTGTTTGAGACAAGTCGTCTTCCGTAAAATTACCACTTTTCATCTGCTCCATCTGTTCGTTTATAATCTTTGTCGTATCTTCATATTTATTGCTTTCAATCCCTGACATAACAATTAATAACCCTTTATGACTCTCAACTCTAGATGCGGCATAGTAAGCAAGACTGGCCTTTTCTCTTACATTAATAAATAATTTCGAATGAGAAAACCCACCGAATATGCCATTAAAAACCTGTAAGGCAAAATACTCATCATCTTCATATGTTGTATTTGTTCGATATCCAATATGAAGTTTCCCTTGTTGAACATCCTGTTCTTCAATAATCTCCTTTGGAGAAGTGATTTGTTTTTGTTCCACTTGAAGAAGATCTGTTGAGCGATTTTCTCCTTGTATACCTTTAAAATATTTTTCCACCAGTTTCTTCATTTCGTCCACCTGGACATCACCTATAATATACAAATCCATATTATCGTTAGTGATTGCAGACTGATAATAGTGATATAAAGAGGAGCCATCAACATTTGAAATAGATTCTTCTTCACCAAAAACAAATAAACCGAATGGTTCCCCTTCACACATTTCTTCTGTCAAGCGTTTATTAGCATAACGCATTTTATCATCATACACAGAAGCTATTTTTTGTTTTAACGTCCTTTTTTCCCCGTCCATAATGGTTGAATCAAACTCTCCGTTCTCCACTTTTGGAGATAATAGGACTGATGCAAAAAGTTCCATTCCTTTTTCGAATAACGGATTCGTATCCGCTAAGTACTTTTCATTTGCCACTTCCATTTTAAAACTCATTAAATGGTATTCACCTTTTTTGGAAACATCCACATTTAAGGTAGCTCCATACAAGTCGTCCAACGCCTTGCGGATTTCCTGCCTTGACGGATGCTCCTTTGTACCGCTCTGAAGGACAAATGGCAACAAAGCCCGATTTGTTACCGTTTCCTTTTCCAGCGGTGCACGCATATGAAGTAACAATGTATTTGTTTTATACGTTGTAGATGGTAAAAAATGAACATTCAAATTGCCAACGGAAAATTCATGAAATTGTTTTTCTTCCAACTGGATTCCCTCCTTTTGATCCTATGTTTATCATACCTATTCCTAACTTAGTTTATGTTTAATATGATCTGATAAGTTGATTTTAGCGAAAAACCTACCAATAATGCAAAATTTAACTATTTATTGTGGTAATGGAGTTTTTCGAACATGGGTGTTGTTTATCTTACTCTATTGAACACTCATTTCACGGAATGTACTAAAGCCTCATCAGACGACATCCTTGTTTTATGAATAATATCACCAAAAAAATGCCACAAAAGGGCAGTTTTTGACCTTTTGTGGCAATAGTAATGTATTATTATTGTCCTGATACTTCCTGATCTTCCGTTTTGGATACTAACACTTCTCGAGGTTTACTACCCTCATAAGGGCCCACCACACCACGTAACTCCATTTCATCAATTAACCTGGCCGCACGGGTATAACCGATTCGAAAACGTCGTTGCAGCATAGAAACGGATGCGGTTTGCATTTCAGTTACCAATTGTACAGCATCATCATACAAGTCATCATCCACTTCTTCCTTAACCGTTTCTTCCCCTTCTTGAGGCATCATTTCCTCTGCATACTGTGCCTTTTGTTGTTCGATACAATGATTGACAACTCTCTCCACTTCTTCATCGGAGAGGAAAGCACCTTGAATCCGAGTGGCTTTGTTTGCCCCTACAGGCAAGAATAACATATCTCCACGCCCGAGAAGTTTTTCTGCTCCATTCCCGTCTAATATGGTTCTGGAATCCGTAGAACTTGATACACCAAAGGCAATTCGAGATGGGATATTTGCTTTAATGACACCTGTAATAACATCAACCGATGGACGCTGTGTTGCGATAATCAGATGTATACCGGCAGCCCTCGCCATTTGAGCTAATCTTGTAATGGAATCTTCCACATCGGAAGAAGCTACCATCATTAAATCTGCCAACTCATCTACAATAACGACAATAAACGGTAATGGTTGATGCTGGTCATCTTCCGGACGGGACAGATTTTCCCTGTTTATATGAGAATTATATCCCTCTATGTTTCTAGTTCCTGAATAGGCAAACAACTCATAGCGCCGCTCCATTTCATTAACTACTTTTTTCAGTGCCTGAGACGCCTTCTTAGGATCCGTCACCACTGGTGAAAGTAAATGTGGAACCCCGTTATAAACGTTCAACTCCACCATTTTTGGATCAATCATCATCAATTTTACTTCATGTGGTTTACTTCTCATCAGGATACTTACTATAATACCGTTAATACAGACACTTTTCCCACTGCCGGTTGCTCCTGCTACCAATAAATGGGGCATTTTATTTAGTTCAGCAATGACAGCATCGCCAGAAATGTCTCTACCTAATGCAATGGCTAATTTATTGTCTTTTTCCTTCATAATTTGGGAATCAAGGACTTCCCTTAATGTTACAAGCGCAACCTCCTGGTTTGGAACTTCTATTCCTATAGCAGATTTTCCTGGAATCGGTGCTTCCATCCGAATATCCTTTGCAGCTAATGCTAAGGCAAGATCATCTGTTAAATTAACAATCTTACTTACTTTTACACCTACACTTGGATAAACTTCATATTTGGTAACTGAAGGACCTAAATGGACCTTCGTTACTTTGGCACTTACTCCAAAACTCTCTAAAGTCCGTTCTAGTTTTCGGGCATTTTTAGAAAGCATAGAATGCTCTCTCGATTGATTCGCTTTCAAAGGTGTCGCCAATAAATCGAAGGAAGGTAATTGATAGAACTCATTTTCCTTTTCAGATACTACTAATGAAGTGGAAGGAGCTAGAGATGGGGTAACCTCTATGTGCTCCGGTTTCTCGGCTGATTGTTCTTTACGGTCTGGTTTATTTAACGCATTTGATTCCACATCAATCACTTCCGCTTTCCCTTGCCCATTAGTTTCATAGGCTTTCGTGGAAAAATCATAGATAATTGGCTCTTCCTCGTTCGTGTCTTGTTCTTGTATTGGAAGCTTATCAACTGGATTCGTTTTCACTTCTGGTTTTTTCTTTCGATTTTTAAGTCGATTTACAATATTGCCTATCGCCTTTCCCATTTCTTTCAGTTGAAGGACAAAATAATTTTTAATTCTCTGGAAAAAGGAAACAGATCCACCACCACCTTTTTTCAACGCATCAATAAATGACTTTCCTGTTATAAGGACAATGGAGGTCAAGATCAAGCCAATAGCAAAAATGGTTGTGCCCCTTTCTGAAAATAAAAAGTGGGACATGGCAAATCCAACCGCACCAACCATCCCTCCCCCAAGCTCATCAATTATTGCATTCCCCTGGATTTGAAGCCAGTAAAGGTGCCACGTATTTCGAATGACCGAGTGATCGATAAACTCTGCATGAGTAGAAAGTCTTGTAAATAAACGGACATGACTAAGTAATGTAAGAGAAAAAACGAATAAATAAATACCAATAAGTTTTCGGGTCCACAAAAATGGAAAGGTCCGTTTCACCATAATATATATGGATAAAATAGCTAATGAGATTGTTAAAAGGATGTACCAGCTCCCCAGAAAAAATCGGAATACGTGAACAAGTCCATCCCCTACAACTCCAAGTCTTGCAAAGGTTACTAATGAAATGATTAATAAAAATAAGCCCACTAATTCATACGTTAATTGTTTTTTCCATTTATCTTGTTTTTTTCTTCGTTTTCTGGCCATGGAAACCACCTCATGATAAAAATGAACAAGCAGCCGAAAGCCACGGCTGCCATTCTATGATCGAACGCTTGTTTTCATTATTATATCATATTCTTTCATGACTTTTCCATATTAGGATGATTTTATTTATTTTGATTCCCCAATTCATAAAATTGGCCAGGTTGATAACGTTGGTCTAAATACATATATGGATCCGTTGACAGTAATCTTACAATTCGATACTGATTGTTGCTTTCTTTTTGCCTTTCGAGCAGTAATTGCCCTCCGGGAACATCCACCATTTCCACGTTTGCAAAGGCAGAATCATCCACTGGAAAAATACTTTCTTGGGATTGATACGTATATAGTATCATTGTACAACATCCTCGTTAGGCTTATTTTGTTGGATTAATTCATTCAATTTTTTTATGGCAGGACCGATTCCTCCCACTTCATTAATAATTCCATGTTCCACTGCATCTCTACCAACAACATTAGTCCCTATATCCCTAGTGAGGTTCCCTTTCGATAACATCAACTCTTTAAACGCCTCTTCGGTGATAGTAGAGTTTTTTGTGACAAAATTAACTACACGGTCCTGCATCTTATCAAGGTATTCAAATGTTTGCGGGACTCCTATCACAAGTCCTGTTAAGCGGACAGGATGAATTGTCATTGTAGCCGACTCTGCAATAAAACTATATCTCGAAGCGACGGCGATAGGAACACCTATGGAATGACCTCCCCCTAAGACTAAGGTAACGGTTGGTTTTGACATGGAGGCTATCATTTCTGCCAACGCTAATCCAGCTTCCACGTCCCCACCTACTGTGTTTAAAATGATTAACATTCCTTCGATTTTAGGATTCTGCTCCGCTGCAACCAGTTGTGGAATAATGTGTTCATATTTTGTTGTTTTATTTTGTGGTGGCAACTGCATATGTCCTTCAATTTGACCAATGATCGTAACCATATGGATATTGGATTGTTCCATCTGTGGGACATTCGTTTGTCCTAACTGCTGAATCTTATCCAAAATACCTTCTTTCGCACCTTTTCCCTGATCCTGATTAGGATTTGGCGTTTCATTGGATAAGTTATTGAAACGGGATTCATTCATCTAACGACCACTCCTTTCTCACAACTAGTATGCAGTGAGAGAAGTCGTTTCATGCAAGCATAAATCCCATAGATAAAATATATCTACAGGACTGGCATCATTTATTCAACTGTAGCATCCATAATGATAGGAATTATCATTGGTCTCCGTTTTGTTTTTTCATACAAAAAGCGGCTTAACTGCTCCCTTATTTGTACTTTAAGCTGTGCCCATTCTACAAATCCTTCTGCCATTGTATTTAAGACAGCATTTTTCACCAACGATTCTGCATTAACAATTAACTCTTCCGATTCCCGTACATACACAAATCCCCTAGAGATAATGTTTGGACCTGACAATAGTAGTTTTCGATGTCTGTTAATCGTGACAACAACCACTAGAATTCCATCTTCCGACAAGAGACGGCGATCCCGCAATACGATATTTCCAACATCCCCTACCCCTAAACCGTCAATAAGAACATGCCCCGCAGGAATTCTTTTACCCAGTTTAGCAGTGCGATCAGAGAACTCTACGGTCTCCCCCTTATCTAAAAGAAAGATATTTTCAGACGGAATACCGCATACTTTTGCAATTTCACCATGGGCATGTTGCATTCGAAATTCCCCATGAACAGGAATAAAGTATCTCGGCTTGACTATATTAATCATTTGTTTTAACTCTTCCGTACTCGCATGACCAGAAGTATGCACATTCTTCTGACCATATATAACGTCCGCTCCAATACGGGATAAAAGATCAATCATTTTTGAAACAGATTTTTCATTTCCCGGAATCGGATTAGCAGAAAAAATAATTCTGTCACTCGGTTCTATTTTAAACTTAGGATGATTTCCCTTTGCCATTTTAGTTAAAGCACTTAAAGGTTCACCCTGACTTCCTGTAGTTAAGATGACTATTTCGTGTTTTTCGTATTCAGATAGTTTCTCAAGATCAATTAATGTTCCGTCATCTATTAGATATCCTAAGCGTTTTGAAATACTAACAGCATGATCCATACTCTTACCAACAACAACCACTTTACGATTATTATAGTCAGCAGCGTGAATCACTTGTTGAATCCTATGAATATTTGAGGCAAATGTTGCTATAAAAATACGGCCTGGTGCTTCATAAAAAACTTCCTGTAATCCCTTCCCTACAATGGATTCCGATGGGGTTATTCCAGGACGTTCCGCATTCGTGCTATCCGATAACAGACATAAAACACCTTTTTCCCCAACATCACTTAATTTTCCTATTTCCGTCAACTGTTGATCTACTGGATTTTGATCAAATTTAAAATCTCCCGTATGGACAATTGGACCTTGTGAAGTATGAATAATAACACCAACTGAGTCTGGAATACTATGTGTCGTTCTAAAAAAACTTACTGGGGTTGTCCCAACTTTGATTTTAGAATCGGCATGGATTTCCCTTAATGTTGGAGGTTTAGACATGGTAACTTGATTACAATGGTCTTCAACTAATGCTAAAGTGAGTTTCGTTCCATATACTGGAACATCTAAATCCCTTAATACATAAGGTATTCCGCCAATGTGATCTTCGTGCCCATGTGTTAAAATAATGCCTTTTACCCTAGTTTTGTTTTCCACTAAATAGGTGATATCAGGTATGACAATATCAACTCCAAGCATATCGTCATCCGGAAACATCAGTCCCGAATCAATGATAAGGAGTTCCTCGTCAAGTTCAATGACATACATATTTTTTCCAACTTCCCCAATTCCACCTAAGGAAAAAATACGAATAGATTCTGTTTTCTGATTAGACAATCGTTATTTCCTAGTACTATCACCTTTATATTATTCGTCTTGAACCAGTTGAAGACGTGCACTATTAACAGGATAAACAAAACTCTTATTTATCTTAATAATCATTTTTATAGGATAGATGATAGCCACCAGGAGTTACACCTCCTGTATGTTAATTCTGGTTCTTTCATAATCATTTATTGTAAAAACGTTTATGTTTTGGCTTTGTTATCGTTCAATGTTGATTTTTGCGAAATTCACTCCCTTTCCGCGGGCGGTTCGGGAGCCTCCTCGCTGCTTTCGCACCTTGCGGGGTCTCCCCTGAACTCGCTTTTCCCGCAGGAGTGTCGCGAATTTCGCTAAAAATCATCCTTTTAAAAAATCAACATTAGCCTTAAACATAGCCTATGTTTTAAAGGCAGTAAGAAATTATTCCTTTATTTCCTAATGAAAAGTGATTCACTCGTAGTATAACGTATGTAAATTTGGAAAAACAAGAAAAGAATTCCTAGAAAGTCTCTATATTCCAGTCAGGAACGGAAAAACGGTTAAGAGTGCTAGAAAATAATGATTAAAATCCAAATAGAAAGAGGCTGGGACATAACTAAAGTGTTTTAATTGAAAATCCGAACAATACACAACGAAAGCGAAGTATATTTCCGCAGCTAATAATTGAATCAATTATCATTTCGTTCGGATTTTTCATTGATTAAAACACTTTTGTCCCAGCTTCTCTTTTTATAAATTATTTTTCTAAAATGATTGAAAGCTGGTGTCTTTGGTCTGGAGTTAATCGAACAAGGGGTAATCGAACTCCCCCCACATCCAATCCGTAAAATTGAAGTGCTGTTTTTACAGGGACTGGATTTGGTGCAATAAACAACCCTTTCATTTTTGGGGATAATTTCTGATGAAGTTTTGCCGCTTCCACCACATTACCTTCTATAAAAGTAGTTACCATTTCTTGAATCTCATTTCCTAATACATGGCTTGCTACAGACACAACACCTGCTCCACCTATGGCTAAGACTGGAAGTGTTAATGAGTCATCCCCTGAGTATAAAAGGAAATCATCAGGTGTATTAGCCAAAATCTTTGTCATTTGATCAATTTGTTCGCTAGCCTCTTTGACCGCAACAATATTCTTCACTTTTGATAAGGCTATAATGGTTTCCGATTCCATATTAACAGATGTTCGCCCTGGAACATTATATAGCATCACTGGGAGAGAAGTTTTTTCTGCGATTGTCTTGAAATGTTCGTAAAGACCTTCTTGAGATGGTCTATTGTAATATGGTGCCACTAACATAATCCCATCGACACCAATTTCCTCAGCTTTTCTCGTTAATTCTACAGAGGCGTAAGTATTGTTTGAACCAGTTCCTGCTAGTACAGGGATTCTTCCGTCCACAACTTTTACTGAATGCTCAAATAATGCCATCTTCTCTTCATTGGAGAGTGTAGGCGACTCCCCCGTTGTTCCTGCCACGACGATCCCGTCTGAACCATTTTTGATTAAAAACTCAATCAACTTGGATGTTTTTTGAAAATCTATATTTCCTTTGGAATCAAATGGTGTGACCATTGCGGTGATAACTCGACCGAAATTCATGTTAATGCACTCCTTTTACTCATCTTCTTTCTCAAGTAAAAACATCTCATGGAGAGCGTTAACAGCATCAACCATATCATTATCTTTCACTAACACCCAAATGGTTGTATGGGAGTCGGCGGATTGTAATATCTGGATGTTTTTACTTGTCAAAGCCTCCACAATCCTTGCAGTAACACCAGGAACTCCTGTCATACCTGCACCAACTGCAGAAACCTTTGCACAATGTTTAAGGACTTGGGGGTCTAATCCCATTTCCCGTAGAATCTCTTCTGCTTTATCCGCCACATGATCACTAACGGTATAGGCTACTCCCATTGGATGAATATTAATGAAATCTACAGAAATTCCCGCATTCGCCATCGCTTTAAAAACTTTAGACTGTAAATCAAATTCCCCTTCATTTGCAGCAACCTTTATTTGTGTTACGTTTTGGACGTGGGCAATACCTGTTACATGACGCTCAACGACATCTCTTCCCACTGACTTACTCGTACTAGATGTTATGAGTGTCCCCGGGGAGTCGGAATAAGTTGATCTGATTCGAATTGGCACTTTTGCCTGCATGGCCACTTCAACAGCCCTAGGATGAATAACCTTTGCCCCTTGATAAGCCATATTACAAATTTCATTATATGTCACCACTGATAGTGGTTTGGCGGATTCCACAATACGAGGGTCTGCAGTCATCACTCCTGCAACATCCGTAAAGATATCCACCACATTAGCCTCTAGAGCTGCTCCTAAGGCGGTAGCAGACGTATCGCTTCCTCCCCTTCCGAGAGTTGCGGTAGTGCCCTTCGGAGTTTCCCCCTGAAATCCCGTTACCACAATAACATCATGTTCTTGAAGTAATGCCTTCAATCCGGATACTTTCATTTCCATTATTTTCGCATTTGTATAATCCTCATTGGTCCTAAAACCAGCCTGAGCACCTGTTATGGCTAAGGAATTAACTCCTTTTTGTCTTAGTAAATTGGAAAATACAACAGATGAAATGGTTTCTCCACATGATGCCAGTAAGTCAAGCTCCCGCTTCGAAACATGACTGTCCACACCACCTACAAGGTTTAACAGGGTATCCGTTGCATAGGGGTCCCCTACTCTTCCCATTGCAGATACAACCACAACCACTTTATACCCTTCTTTTAGTGCATTCAATACATGTTCCGTAGCTTTGTCACGGGCTTCCTCATTTTTTACGGATGTCCCACCAAATTTTTGCACAACAATATTCATTTTTTATTTTCACCTCATACCCATTATTTTATATGTGTCTAAGGTATTAATTACTTACCTAAAAGCCCTAGTTTTTCTAATGAGAAAGCAATCTGAACAGAATTAAGAGCAGCACCTTTTAACAGGTTATCCGCGACAACCCAAAGGTGAAAACCTTTAGTATTATCTAGATCATGACGTATGCGGCCAACAAAAACATCATCTTTTCCTGCTGCATCCACCGCCATCGGATATACTTGCTCTTGCGGATCATCTTGAAGGGTTACTCCTGGAGCCCCTTGAAGTAGTTCTTTCAGTTCAGAGACAGAAACACCTTCTTGTTCCACTTCAATGTATACTGATTCAGAATGACCTGTTTCCACTGGTAAACGAACGCATGTTGCTGCAACATGTAATTCATCATCATGCATGATTTTTTTTGTCTCATTAATCATCTTCATTTCCTCAAATGTATAACCATTCTCCTGGAAGAGATCAATTTGTGGAACAGCGTTATATGCAATTTGATAATGCTTCTTGTCCCCACCAACAGGCAAAATTTCCGGCTTTACTTCTTCGTTATTTAAAACTTGACCCGATTGCTGATACATTTCATCCACAGCTTCTGCTCCTGCTCCTGAAACCGCTTGATACGTACTAACAACAATTTTATTCAAACCATATGCCTTCCTAATTGGTTCTAAGGCAACTACCATTTGGATCGTGGAACAATTGGGATTTGCGATAATTCCTTGATGATCATGCAAGTCCCCTTCATTAACTTCCGGAACCACAAGTGGAACATCTTTATCCATCCGAAATGCACTCGTGTTGTCCACTACAATCGCACCTCGCTTTACTGCCTCAGGTGCCATTGCCTTTGACACAGACCCTCCTGCACTAAATAAAGCCAGCTCAATACCCTCAAATGAATCTGGAGTTGCTTCCTGTACTGTAAGCTCTTCCCCTTTAAACATCACTTTTTTCCCTGCGGAACGTTTCGATGATAAAGGTAATAAAGATTCTACTGGAAATTCTAAACGCTCAAGTGTTTTTAACATTTGTTGTCCCACTGCTCCTGTTGCACCTAAAACAGCTACTCGATATCCTGCTTTACTCATTATGAATAATCTCCTTTCCATAATTACAGATCTTGGTATAGTTTTTAGCTTTCCTGCCATGTTTCTAAATCTATTGAAAAGATGATTGAGCTTCAAAAAAATCCAGAATTCCATAAGAGGAGTACTAGCTTTTCAATAATCCCACAAAAACATAACGTAGTTAAGGAAGGCCCTTAACTACGAGTAAGGATACATAGCAAGAGTTAAATTCTTACCCTCTTATCTATTTTAACAACAGTTACTGATTTTTTCACTATTCTTCTTTATATCTTTCAATTAAAACTGGTTGCAATTGTTGATGGTTTATTGCTGCCTCTATGGTTTGAGGGATTTTTGACATATCTGCAACTAGAGAATTTGGCTTTTTATATGGGTGGTCTTGACCGAATGGAACAAAGTAAATGTTTTTCGTTGACATTAATTTCATAATGTTAACCCCATTTAAGCCAAGTGCATCATTTGTAGATATACCTAATACAACAGGTTTACCCGTTCTTAAGGTTGCTTTTGCCCCCATTAGTACTGGCGAATCCGTAAGGGCATTAGCAAATTTACTGGTTGAACCTCCAGTTAGTGGTGCAATGACCATGCAATCCAATGGTGTTTGAGGACCAAACGGCTCTGCCTTTGGGATCGTATTGACAAGTGGCTCGTCAGTGATGGCTTGAATCTTATCTAACCAATCTTGTGCATTCCCAAACTTGGAGTCTGTGTTTTGTACAGTATAACTAACAAATGGAGTAACACGGGCACCAGCATCCACTAATTCCTGCATTACAGGAAGCACCTCATCATACGTACAATGTGAGCCTGTTAAACCAAACCCAATATGTTTCCCCTTCAGTGACATCAATCGGTTCCTCCTTTATTTTGTTTCCCATTGCTCCTGTAATAAATCTGTTACAACACTGGCTATTATTTTTCCAGCTGTTTTTGGAGCGACTATCCCTGGTAAACCTAAGGCTAATAAAGCTTTTATACCTCTTTTTTCCGCATAACGGAAATCAGTTCCCCCTGGTTTGGATGCTAAATCAACCACAAGTGTATGTGGCATCATCTTCGCTAAAACATTGACGGACAGTATTTTTGCCGGAATAGTGTTTATAACAATGTCTGCATGTTTTACTTTTTGTTCCAGTTCTTGGACAGGATATGCTGTTAAGTTGTTCTCAAAGGCCCTTGCCCTTAATTCTGGTTCATTTGCAACTACTTCCACTTTCGCTCCAAGATTTCTAAACGTCCTGGCTACTGTCATCCCTAATCTGCCAAATCCAGTTACGATTACATTTGCATTATGAATAGTAATGTCTGTGTTTTGTATAACTAGCATGACAGTTCCTTCTGCTGTTGGTATGGAATTATATATAGCAACATCATCTCTCTCCACTAATTCCACGAGCTTACAATCATGATCCATTGCTAATTTCTTTAGGAAGGCTGTAGAGATACCAGTGTAAATGACCGTGCCGGCCGGAATTTCCTTTAGCCATTCTTCTGGTAACGTGATTTTTTCACCGGAAAAAATAGATTCAATTTCTCCCTCCTCAGACATGCCACTAACGGGTAAAATAATCCCATCAATGGTTTTAGGATCGACAGAATGAAACGAATGTTTACTAGCACCAGCAAATCCATCATCTAATTGGTCGAACCCTATAAGCGAGACTTTCCCATCCAATTCTGATAATTTACGAATAACCTCTAGCTGTCTTGCATCTCCGCCAATAATGGCAATATGCATATCTGTTAACAACGATCTCTCCCCTTTCTTGAGATTCATTTTATTTAAAGGGGACCACTGCTTGCGATGTGTAACTCATGACATAGTATGTTACTCCCTCTTATCGTGTGAAACGTGGACATCTTTTTTTTCAATAGAGCAGATAAGAAGGGAGAAATATCAGGAAATCTTACCGTAAATGAAAAAAACCAGGAAGATGTAAATCCTCCCAGCAGCAAAACCGATTGGTTCCAATTATATTCCCAATGTTCCAAGTCCCTTTCCATTTTTCTCCCTAAAATGTAATACTTAAAATCCTAAACCTCGATAATAATCATATCCGTTCCGATCTTCTTGATCTGATTCCAGTAAACAGTCACTTCTTTATCCCGTTTCCCCATTCCAAACCATTTTAAAGTGGGAATAACAAATGCTTCAATCTGACCAGTTTTCTCATCTATAATTAAATCAGTCTGTCCCAATACTCCTAAGCGTTCTCCCTTTTCATAATCAATAATTTCTTTATTACTTATCTCACTTAATCTCATCGTTATCCCTCCTCATTACTATCATCGTATGATCAAAAAAAAAAAACATGCCCCCCTTCACAATAGGGGGCATACATTTTTTATGATTAGTTTATAACCGAGTCTGACCTTGCGATTTCATTATAGTTTACCTCTGGTACAGTTAGGATAAAACACCATTCGGCAGCTTACCATTTGGGCTGATGAGTGTTAAAGAGAAGTCTTTTGAAAAAATCTGTTCCGTCGTTTCAGCGACTTTGTCCATCGTCACATTATCAATGGCTTCAATAATTTCATCTAATGTACGATGTCGTCCCAGTAACAACTCATTTTTCCCGTTTCTACTCATTCTGCTGTTTGTACTTTCAAGCCCTAGCATAAGGCTCCCTTTTAGTTGTTCCTTCCCGTTTTCCAATTCTTTTTCCGTCAAACCTGTTTCCTGAACATCTTTCACTGTATTCATTAAGATCTCGAACAATTCATCTAAATGTTTTTGAGCAGTCCCAGCATAAATGGTTAACATCCCCGTATCATGAAAAGCAGAGTGATATGAGAAAACGGAATAGGCTAATCCCCTTTTTTCACGAACTTCTTGAAACAATCGGCTGCTCATACTCCCACCTAAAGTATTATTTAAAAGCACAAGATTGTAGATTTGTTCATCATGAAGGGGAAATCCTTCATAACCTATACATAAATGTGCCTGCTCGATCTCTTTTTTTCGTGCAATTCGGTCCGAATTAAACAAAGGTTTTTCAAAGGGCTTCGTTTTTTCTGGCCCTTTTTTCATTGGCGAAAACACATCCTCCACATACTTCACAAAGGATTCATCCACATTCCCACAAATGGAGATTACCACATTATCTGCGTGATAGTATTGATCCATATATTCGAAGAGTGATTCAGGTGAGAATTGGGATAACGTCTCTTCCGTCCCTAAGATCGGATAACCTAGGGGATGCTCTCCGTAACTTGCTTTACTTAATAAATCATGGACGATATCATCAGGAGTATCTTCATACATTTTTATCTCTTCTAACACAACTCCCCTTTCCTTATCCAATTCATTTTTATCAAAAGTGGAGTGGAAATACATATCCGCCAATACATCCACCGCATGTTCTGCATGACTATCCAGGACTTTTGCATAATAACAAGTGTACTCTTTTGAAGTAAATGCATTCACATGGCCTCCAATGGAGTCAAATGATTCTGCAATCTGCTGGGCTGACCTGGATTTGGTTCCTTTAAAAAACATATGCTCAAGAAAGTGGGAAACTCCATTTTCCTGTTTTGATTCAAATCGTGATCCTGTACCAATCCAAATGCCAATTGCCACAGAACGGACATTATGATTCGGTTCAAAGACAACACGTAATCCATTTTTTCCTACAAAGCGTTTTATCACTGGTATCCTCCTATGCATCTGTCAAAATCTGAACAAATAACTATTCATTCGTTGTTGTAACCCGGGTCTCACTTAATACGTCACTAACTGTCCCTAATATATATCCCCTCTTTTTAATTCCTTCAATCATGGGTTCTAGTCCATCTAACGTAGAAGATGTGGGATGCATTAAAACAAGAGAACCCCCATCAACCTCTTGTACAATACGATTAGCCATGGCGTTTGGCTCCGGTTTTCTCCAATCCACCGTATCAACGGTCCACAGAACGGTGTACATTCCAAGTTCCCTTGCCGTGTCTACCACTTCCTGGCGAAAACTTCCGCTTGGTGGTGCAAACCATTCTGGGGTGTGATCTAATGTGGCTTCAATTATGTGATTGGTTTTCTCTAACTCTTCCACTATTCTATCCCGTGAAAGACTTTTCATATCAGGGTGGGAATATGCATGATTCCCAATTTCATGACCTTCTTCTACAATCATCTTAGCAAGATTTGGATTATTTTTCACCCATGAACCATCTAAGAAAAAAGTTGATTTAACATTATGTTCTTTCATTACCTTTAATATATCAGGAAGAAACTCATTCCCCCATGCCACATTGACCATAAGAGAAACCATCGGTTTATCAGGATGTCCCCTGTAAATTGGTGCAGGGGGAAGATCCTTTAAAGTGATATTGGGAGGAATTTGATTAAACACCAGTCTCTCTTCTTGAAATTCCCCTAATTGGGACATATTATTATAAGAACTTTCTATATCAACGGATAACCCATTATATCCAGGTATTGCCTTCCACACTTTATGAATATGAGCATCCTGTGCTTCCATTTCATAATTACTTTGTTTCGCCATTATTTCTAAATACAAAGGATCCTGCTCACTCATTACTGTCTTTGCATGATCCTGCAACTCATAAAGATATCCAGTCGTAATCGGATTTTGAATACTTGAAAACGATAAGATTAAAATGAATAGAAACGTCGTAAATTGAAGTACAAATTTCTTTATCATCCACTGTCCCCCCTCATCAATAAAAATATGCAAAGGATGGACAAGGTAGAACGTCTATAGGCTTTTCTGTAAAGACACAACTTGGATGATACCTATTCATATATGTACAAAACCTCTTTGACTTCGCTTGGTACTTCCGAAGTGCCAAGCATCCACTAGATACCTGAAACTAGGAAAAATTTTAAAAAGACTGGGAAGATCCCAGTCTTATCGGCTACTATTTTCTTCCGGTAACAATGCTTTTCTTGAAAGATTTACACGGCCTTGGTTATCGATCTCAGTGACTTTTACCATTATTTCATCACCAATGGAAACCACATCCTCCACCTTATTCACGCGTTCCTTAGCAAGCTGTGAAATGTGTACAAGACCATCTTTCCCTTTAAATAATTCCACAAAACAACCAAACTTCTCAATCCGCTTTACTTTCCCTAAGTAGGTTTGTCCCACTTCCACTTCACGAATAATATCTTCGATGATTTGTTTAGCTTTTAAGTTCATCTCTTGCTCTGTGGAGCCAATATAAACTGTTCCATCTTGTTCAATATCAATCTTAACACCAGTATCTTCAATGATTTGGTTAATCATTTTCCCGCTAGGTCCAATAACGTCACGGATTTTATCTGGGTTGATTTTCATTGTGAGGATCTTAGGAGCATATTGACTTAATTCTTTTCGATGCTCCGGAATTGCTGATAGCATGCTCTCTAAAATCTTTAAGCGCCCATCTTTAGCTTGTGCCAATGCTTGTTCTAAGATTTCCTGATTTATTCCAGCAATCTTTATATCCATTTGAATTGCTGTTATCCCCTTCGAAGTACCGGCGACTTTAAAGTCCATATCACCAAGGGCATCTTCCATTCCTTGGATGTCTGTAAGTACCGTCACGTCCTCTTCGTGTTTTACCAGTCCCATTGCAATTCCTGCAACTGGTGCTTTAATTGGAACTCCTGCTGCCATCATTGCAAGTGTACTAGCACAAATACTGGCTTGGGAAGTGGAGCCATTTGACTCCAAAACTTCAGATACTAGACGAATAGTGTAAGGGAAATCATTCTCTGAAGGAATAACCTGTTCTAATGCTCTTTCCCCTAGGGCACCATGTCCGATCTCACGGCGGCCAGGACCACGGATTGGTCCAGTTTCACCGACACTAAAGAGTGGGAAATTATAATGATGCATGAATCTTTTTGACTCTTCAATACCAAGCCCATCTAAGATCTGAACATCTCCTAATGCACCTAATGTACAAATACTGAGTGCTTGTGTTTGACCACGGGTAAACAGTCCAGAACCGTGAGTTCTAGGCAGAACATCTACTTCAGATGCTAACTGACGGATCTCATCAGGCTTTCTTCCATCAGGGCGAATTTTATCCTTTGTAATTAAAACACGAACCGTTTCTTTAAAGAGCTTGTCCATAACTTCTTTCGCTTCAGAAGAACGATCCTCTTCTTCTGTCACATACTCTTCCACAACACGGTCAATTACTTCTTTAACAGCAGCATCTCTTGCATGTTTTTCTTCCACTAAAGCAGCCGTCTTTAATTCGTCCATTACTTTTCCACGTAGTTCTGCTTCAAGGTCAGGATCAACTTGCTTTAATTTCACTTCCATTTTTTCCTTGCCAACTTTGGCAACAACTTCCTCTTGGAAAGCAATTATTTTCTTAATTTCTTCATGACCGTACATGATCGCTTCAAGGATTGTTTCTTCCGTTACTTCCTCTGCACCAGCTTCCACCATGTTGATTGCATCCTTTGTTCCTGCAACAACAAGGTTGACATCACTTTGATCTAACTGACTCGGTGTAGGATTAATCATAAATTCTCCATTGATTCTCCCTACTGTCACCCCTGCAATTGGTCCAGAGAAAGGAATATCTGATATGGATAGGGCAAGGGATGAACCTACCATTGCCGCCATTTCAGAAGTGGCATCCTGATCATTACTCATGACAATACTGATTACTTGTACATCATTTCTGAATCCGTCAGGGAAAAGTGGACGAATTGGACGGTCAATTAAACGGCTTGTCAATACAGCGTGATCGCTTGGTCGTCCTTCCCGCTTAATGAACCCCCCAGGAATTTTCCCGGCAGCATAAAGACGTTCTTCGTAGTTCACAGTTAAAGGGAAAAATGGTAAATCTTTTGGTTCTTTCGAAGCTGTTGCTGTAGATAAAACCGCTGTATCACCATAGCGGACTAAAACTGCTCCATTAGCCTGTTTCGCCAATTGACCGACTTCAAATGTCAATGTTCGACCGGCCCACTCCATTGAAAATGATTGTTTTTCTTGTTTCATTTACGAGTACCCCTCTCGTCCTTTTAATCTTTTCTTATTATAATCATTGTTGGCTTAATTTTATGTACTAAACATGTTGTCATTAGAATTTTGGAAAAATTTCATTTAACGGAAGGAAAGTTGTTCCATTTTGTACCCTAACATTTATCATAACAAAAAATAGTAGAAGATGAAATACTTCCCGTTAGGTTACCTATGATTTGTCACTTTACAGCTTGGTTTTCCACAAAAAGAAACCCGGCAATGCCGAGTAACAGTTAGTTATAGTATTATTCTAATACACAGTAACTAGATGTAATACGACATTACAACAAATTTAGAATCAGAAAAAAGCGGGATTTCTCCCGCTTTTCCTTAATTATCGACGTAGTCCTAAACGATCGATGAGCTGACGGTAACGAGTAACATCTTTATTACGTAGATACGTAAGCAGGTTACGACGTTGACCTACCATTTTCAAAAGACCACGACGTGAGTGGTGATCCTTCTTATGTGTACGTAAGTGATCGTTAAGTGTATTAATTTGCTCCGTTAGGATAGCTACTTGAACTTCTGGAGACCCAGTATCACTTTCATGAGTTTTGTACTCTTGAATGATCTCATTTTTACGTTCTTGTGTTAATGCCATCCGATCCACCTCCTTCATTAAAATCCCCATGTGCCAAGCGAACGTTGGTGATTCGTTACGCCGAGCAATGGTTGTTGAACAATAGTTATCATACCTGTTTTTTAACATTATTTCAAGTCTTACTTGTAAAAAGATATTTTTACTCCGAAGTTTGAAAGAAATACTTCGCATTAAAGACATCTTTTTTCAATTGGTTTACTAAATCGTTAACACTTTCAAACTTTACTTCATTTCTCATCTTTTGAATCCACTGGATCTTCACTTTTTGACCATATATGTCTTTAGAATAGTTTAAAATGTGGACTTCTATTGTCAGGTCCATTTTATTTTTATCATGAAAGGTTGGTTTGTAGCCAACATTACAAACCGCTGGTAACCATTGATTGTTTATTTGGATTTTAACAATATAAACACCATTATCTGGAATGAATGTCTGATTTGTAGAGGCAATATTTGCTGTTGGGAAACCAATTTGCCTTCCCCTTTGTTCTCCTTCCACAACAACTCCATCTGTTTCGTAGTACCTGCCTAAAAAATTTGTAACCTTATCCAAGTTTCCAACGGAAAGTGCTTTCCTGATACTAGTGGAACTGATTTTTTCACCATTTTCCTCCACCTTTCCCACGATGGTGTAGGTTAGTTTGTTCCTGGAATGAAACGGTAAAGTTTCCATCGTCCCTTTCCCTAATCTTCCATAGGAATAGTCGAATCCTGCGACAACATGTTTAATATTAAAATCAATTAAATAACGATCCACAAACTGTTGTGGATTCAGATCCGAAAAATCTTCATTAAATTCGATGATGATCAAATAATCAATTTCTAACTGAAACATTAATTCTTCCTTTTTATTTAAAGAAGTTAAGTAATTAACTTTTTTTTCCTTTCGAAGGACTTCCTTTGGATGTGGAAAAAATGTCATTACTCCACATTTCAATTGGCGCTTCATCGCTTCTTTTTTTGCAGTTAAAATAACTTCCTTATGCCCTTTATGGACCCCATCAAAAAATCCTAATGCGATAACCATTTCCGGAAAGTCAATTTTGGCATGGGGATGTTTTATTCGTATTGTTTTCAATTATGCCACCTCTATCTACCCTACAATTCATGGAATTAATGGTTTGTTTTTAGCATTTTAGCCGGTTTCATCATCCCAATCCGCTTGGGGTGTGTTTGATATAATGCTAAACATTCCCCTTGTTGATTATACAGAGCAACAGGGGATTCGTCTATTAATTGGGGTAGTATAGCTCCATTCATAATTTTATTTTCTGTTGATTCATCCACTACTGTTTTCGGATAATTGGAGAGGGATTCTTCAATTGAAACTAAACATCCAGCCAACTCATTTACTGACATATCCTTTAATTGGTTCAATGTAACACATTGATCCTTCATAAACCTTCCAGAAATAGTTCGAGTTAAGTCAGACATATGTGCCGGGTAACCGAGCATTTCTCCAATTGTCACGGATAAAGTTCGAACATACGTTCCTTTGCTGCAATGCACTTGAAACCGAAAACTCACTTGTCCATTTTCTTTTTTAATTACTTTTGATTCAAGGGTAAGGCCGTAAATAGTTACTTGCCGCTGTGGACGTTCAACAGTTATTCCCTCTCGAGCATATTCATATAATCGTTTCCCATTCACTTTCACAGCAGAAAACATAGGGGGTATTTGAGTAATCTCCCCTGTGAGTTGAGAAAAGACCTCTTCTACTTCCTCTTCGGTGATTACATTTGTCACTTTTTTCTCTGAAATAACCTCACCTGAGGCATCTTCTGTCGTAGTGGATGTTCCAAGAGTTACTTCTCCCACATATGTCTTACTGTCAGCAGTTAAGTATTCCACAATTTTAGTTGCCCTTCCAAAACAGACAGGAAGGACCCCATCCACATCTGGATCCAAGGTGCCGGTATGACCGGCCTTTTTTGTTTTAAAAATTTTCTTCACTTCTTGAACGGCTGCAAACGATGTCATTCCCCGAGGTTTCCACAACAGTAAAACACCTGTTACCTCACTCAAATCAGCTCACCTACTTTAATATGTATACTCAAAAGAGGCTGGGACAAAAGTGTTTTAATCAATGAAAAATCCAAGCAATCATTAGCTACGGAAATATACTTCGCTTTTACCACAGGCACAAGTGCGACATCCGTTCTTGCTTCACTTCGTTCGCAGTCACGGTGTCTTCTTTGCCGCGGGCGGCTGGTGAGCCTCCTCGTGCATACGCACTGTGGGGTCTCACCCCTGCCTTTCATCCCGCAGGAACGAGCGTCTACTTCCTTGCTATGATTGTATGTTGTTCGGATTTTCGATTAAACACTTTAGTTATGTCCCAGCCTCTTCAGAGCTATTTATCGTCATTTAATTTTCTTAGCAATTCTTCAATACGGTTGCCTCGCTCGATGCTCTCGTCAAATTTAAACTCCAATTCGGGTGTTTTACGGAGCTGAATTCGTTTGCCTATTTCAGAACGAACAAATCCCTTCGCTTTTCTTAAGCCTTCAAGAGTTTTAGATCGCTGGTCTTCTTCACCGTATACTGTAATAAATGCAGTAGCCTGTTGTAAGTCACCTGTCACTTCCACAGCAGTTACAGTTATAAAGCCGATACGTGGGTCTTTTATTTCCCGTTGAATAATATCAGTTAGTTCTTTTTTTATTTGTTCCCCCACACGATTGGCGCGAACATTACTCATATACAACACCCCTATCGATGAATAGATCTATCCTCTATAACCACTCCCAAGTGACACCTGTCACTTCCAAATCAGAATGATTATCGATGATAGTAAACGCTCTTTTCAGTTCTTTTTCAACCTGTAACTTTGATGTTCCAACACAAACCATTGTCCATTCCGTCCGTTGCCAAACATCCTGATGATTAGATTCAATGATGGAGACATTATATTTTTGCCTCACTCGCGTACCGATACTTTTTAAAACGGATCGTTTGTCTTTAAGGGACTGTGCATCAAACACAATCCCCTCCACGATCATTGTACCTATAATCAACGCTTAATTTCCTCCATAATATACGCTTCAATAATATCTCCTTCTTTAACATCATTGAAGTTCTCGAGGGTAATTCCACACTCATAATTTTGCGCAACTTCTTTTACATCATCTTTAAAACGTTTTAAGGCATCAACTTCCCCTTCAAAGATAACAACTCCGTCTCGAATCAATCGGACAGTAGAGTCACGCGTGATTTTTCCATCCGTAACATATGATCCTGCAATCGTCCCTATCTTCGAAACTTTAAACGTCTGTCTTACTTCTGCCTGGCCAATTACTTTTTCCCGATACTCAGGGTCCAGCATTCCTTTCATGGCAGATTCCACTTCATCAATTGCATTGTAAATAACACGGTGTAATCGGATATCTACTTTTTCCGCATCCGCCGTACGCTTAGCATTCACATCTGGGCGGACATTAAACCCAATAACGATGGCATTGGATGCACTGGCTAAAATAATGTCCGATTCAGCAATCGCTCCGACTCCTGTATGGATAATGTTAACCTTAACACCTTCTACTTCAATTTTTTCTAAAGACCCACGCATCGCTTCCACAGAGCCTTGAACATCAGCTTTTACAATTACATTAATCTCTTTGATTTCTCCTTGCTGAATTTGTTCAAAAAGATCATCAAGACTAACTCGTGATGTTTCTCTACGATCCGCTTCCCGTTGCTTCATTGCCCTAGTTTCACCAATTTGTCGTGCCTTTTTCTCGTCTTGGAAAACAAGGAACTGATCCCCTGCTTGTGGTACAGAGTTTAATCCAGTAATTTCCACTGGTGTAGAAGGAGCAGCCACTTTCACACGACGGCCAATATCATTAACCATAGCTCGAACACGACCAAATGTGTTCCCAACCACAATGGAATCACCCACATGGAGAGTTCCTGCTTGAACTAATAACGTTGCCACTGGTCCGCGCCCTTTATCAAGTTCTGCTTCCACAACCGTACCACTAGCCACTTTATCGGGATTCGCTTTCAATTCAGCGACTTCTGACACTAATAGGATCATTTCAAGAAGTTCATCAATTCCTGTTCCATTAATTGCCGACACATTAACGAAAATTGTTTCTCCACCCCATGCTTCGGAAACAAGACCGTGCTCTGTTAATTCTTGCATTACCCGATCAGGATTTGCGGCTTCCTTATCAATTTTGTTGACAGCAACGATAATTGGAACATTCGCTGCTTTTGCATGATTAATGGCTTCAACCGTTTGTGGCATTACACCATCATCTGCTGCAACAACGAGGATGGTAATATCAGTAACCTGTGCACCCCTTGCCCTCATTGTTGTAAAGGCAGCGTGACCTGGTGTATCCAAGAAAGTTATTTTTTTACCATTTTCTTCTACTTGGTATGCACCAATATGCTGAGTTATTCCTCCAGCTTCACCAGCAGTTACTTTTGTATGACGAATGCTATCTAATAATGTTGTTTTACCATGGTCAACGTGTCCCATGATGGTTACAACCGGTGGTCTTTCCTGAAGAGAGGCTGGATCATCCTCTTCTTTGAAGTTTTCAAATTCTGTTTCATCAACGACGATTTCTTCTTCCACTTCGATTCCAAACTCTTCACCTAAGAGTTCAATAGCATCCTTGTCCAGTTCCTGATTTATTGTAGCCATCACCCCTAAAAACATTAATTTCTTAATAATTTCAGAAGGTTCTTTGTTAATTTTATCGGCAAATCCCCCAACCGTAATTGGTGGTGTGTACAAGATTTTAGTTGGAGATTCTTTCTCTACAGGCTTTTGTTCCTGTTGCTGTTGCTGTTGGGCAGGTGGTTGATTTCGTTTATTTTTCTTTTTATTGTCTTTAGATTTCCCATTCTGATTACGATCTTGAGTTTGCGGGGCTTTCTTTTCCTTTTGATTTCCCTTAGGCTTAGACTGTTGTTGTTGTCCGTTACCATTTCCCTCTCGCTTCGGTTTATCCTCTGTTTTCTTCTCTTTCGTTTGATTGTTTGTTTTTGCGTCTAGTTGTCTGATGATGTTCTCTGTAATTACACTCATATGATTAGTTACTTCTATCCCCATTTCTGTTAATCGATCAATGACCTCTTTACTTGTTACGTTTTTCTCTTTAGCATATTCATATATACGCATTTTTTTCATATACTTACCTCCCGCTTCCGTCACGCCCACTCCTATTTAGTTTGGATGGATACATCACGAAGTTATTCAATTAAAGACCTTATTTTTGCTGCAAATCCACTATCTTCAATACCTAAAACAACTCTCTCACTTTTACCAATCGCCCGTCCCAAAGAAGTCCGATCACCCTTTACAAAACAAGGAATATTATAGTAATCACACTTATTTAAAACTTTTTTCTTAGTGTTATCAGAGGCATCCTCTGAAATGAGAACTAATGAAACATGGTTCTTTTGAATCGCCTTAACGACCAGTTCTTCACCTGTAACCATTTTTCTTGCACGATATACTAAGCCTAACATATTCAGCCATTGAGAATTCGTCATTTTATCCCTTTTCCACCTCTTCAAGAAGTTGGTCGTAAATTTCTTCAGGGACTTTCACTTTTAAGTGCCTAGCAAAGACATTTTTCTTCTTTGCATCTGAGATCACTTCCACATTTGCAGAAATATAGGCTCCTCTTCCGGATTTCTTAGAAGTATGATCAATTAAAACGTCGCCCTCAGGTGTACGGACAACACGAATTAATTCTTTTTTTGGCTTCATTTCATTTGTCACAATGCACTTGCGAAGTGGTGACTTTTTTTTCCCCGCCATTATAACCACACCCTATTTAATCTTGATTCTCAGTTTCTAGAAACTCTTTTTCGGAATCCATTTCAATTTCATTATCATATTCTTCGTTAGGGTTATATAACCCTAGTTCTTCTGCATCGGTTTGGCTTTTTATGTCAATTTTCCATCCGGTTAGTTTCGCTGCTAGTCTCGCATTCTGTCCCCGTTTTCCAATAGCTAAAGATAATTGGTAGTCAGGAACGACAACCTGGGTCATTTTCTCTTCCTCATTAACCGTTACCTTTAAAACTTTGGATGGGCTAAGTGCGTTAGCAACGTAGACTTTTGGATCTTCAGACCAACGAACAATATCAATTTTTTCCCCTTTTAATTCATTAACAATAGTTTGGACACGCTGTCCTTTAGGACCTACACACGAACCTACCGGATCAACTTCTGAATCCTCTGCATGAACTGCTATTTTTGAACGATCCCCCGCTTCTCGGGATACGGATTTTATTTCAACTGTTCCATCAAAAATTTCTGGTACTTCCAATTCAAATAATCGTTTTAAAAGTCCAGGATGAGTTCTTGAAATCATAATCTGTGGACCTTTAGTTGTTTTTTCCACCTTTGTAATAAATGCTTTAATTCGATCATTGTGGCGGTATGTTTCATTCGGCATTTGTTCACTTAATGGCATCAATGCTTCCACACGACCAAGATCCACATAGATAAATCGGTGGTCTTGACGCTGAACAATACCAGTCATTATATCTTCTTCCCGATCGATAAAATCCGAATAAATAATTCCCCTTTCCGCTTCCCGTACACGTTGAGTTACCACTTGCTTTGCTGTTTGAGCAGCAATTCTTCCAAAGTCCCTTGGAGTGACTTCGATTTCAACGACATCATCCACATCATATTGGGGATTAATGTTTTTTGCTGCTTCTAGAGAAATCTCCAAACGGGAATCAAATACTTCCTCCACCACTTCTTTTCTGGCAAAAACACGAATGCTCCCATTGTCACGGTTAATATCCACTCTTACGTTTTGTGCTGAATTGAAGTTCCTTTTATAACCTGTGATCAATGCCTGTTCTATGGCTTCTAAAATAATTTCTTTATCAATACCTTTTTCTTTTTCAATGCTTGTTAAAGCATCCATAAATTCACTATTCATGAATCCCTTTTCCCCCTTTCAGATATTAAAAAGTAACTGCTAACCTGGCTTTAGCTACTTTGTCATAAGGTATTTCAATGGTCTTTTTTCTCGTCTTGATTATCATTTCTATAGTTAATGTTTCACCATTAAAATCTATAAGTTTTCCTTCGAACACTTTTTCATCATTGATTGGTGCAAAGGTAGAAACATGGACATTCTTCCCCACTGCCCGTTCAAAGTCCCGATCCTTCTTCAATGGCCGTTCTGCTCCGGGAGACGAAACTTCCAGGTAATACGCCTGCTCTATCGGATCATTTTTATCCAGTGATTCACTTAGGCGTTCACTTACTGCAGAACAATCATCTAAATCCACACCATTTTCTTTATCGATATATACTCGAAGGAACCAATTTTTTCCTTCCTTCTTAAACTCCACATCTACTAATTCAAGAGATAGTTCAGTTAAGATGGGAGTAAGTATGGTTTCAGTTATTTCTCGTACGTTCCCTGACACGTTTTTCCCTCCTCGAAACACTGTGTTCAATATGTATAGTATTAGTATTCCCTAAAACCTTTACGATCATCTATTTATTTGCTTACCTTATTTAAGTGCAAAAGAAAGAGTGGGTTCAACCCACTCTTTGCTGACGTCGCTATTTTCCAGTATTTCCATCTTACTATATCATAAACCAACTAACCTTGCAAATAAACACGAAAAGCGATAGGCACCTGGTTATCGGCGAAAAGCACTGGAGAGCCTTCGTCAGAAGTCGTTCTTTGACTTCTGAGAAGGATTGAAGTGTCTCGAGCCGATGGTGCCTGGAGCTAGACAATCGAAAAGCGATAGGCACCTGGTTATCGGCGAAAAGCACTGGAAAGCCTTCGTCAGAAGTCGTTCTTTGACTTCTGAGAAGGATTGAAGAGTCTCGAGCCGATGGTGCCTAGAGCTAGACAGTCGAAAAGCGATAGGCACCTGGTTTGTAATTTAAAACAACGATAACTGATTCGAATCCGGTAACGCCTCGAGACATCCGTGATCATCCAGGTTCTCTAACACTGTCTTGGTGATCTTACTTCTTTCACGCAAATCTTCCTTAGAAAGGAATTCCCGCTCCTTCCTTGCTTTCACAATGTTAATGGCAGCATTTGTTCCTACCCCAGTCAAAGCATTAAACGGTGGAATTAACGTATCCCCTTCCACGATGAACTCTGTGGCAGAGGAGCGATATAAATCCACTTTTTGAAAGGATAATCCCCGTTCACACATCTCTAATGCTAATTCAAGTACTGTTACTAAACTTTTTTCTTTTGGTGTGGCATCTAAGCCCCTTGAATAGATTTCCTCAATTCTTTTTCGAATAGAGGCGGAACCTCTTACCATCGTATCTAAATCAAAATCATCAGCCCTTACAGTGAAATAAGCTGCGTAAAAGAGAATTGGATGATAGACTTTGAAGTACGCAATCCGAACAGCCATTAATACATAAGCCGCGGCGTGGGCTTTCGGGAACATATATTTGATCTTTAAGCAGGATCCAATATACCAATCTGGCACCTTATGTTTCTTCATTTCTTCAATCCATTCTTCCTGCAGACCTTTCCCCTTTCGTACAAACTCCATAATTTTAAAAGCAAGGGATGGCTCTAACCCTTTATAAATCAGATAGACCATAATATCATCCCGGCACCCGATAACATCTTTTAATACACACGTTCCATTCGATATCAGTTCCGCTGCATTATTTAGCCAAACATCTGTCCCATGAGACAACCCAGAGATCTGTACTAATTCACTAAACGTATTTGGTTTTGTTTCCTCTAGCATTTGACGAACGAATCTAGTACCAAATTCAGGAATACCATAAGTTCCCGTCTTACACATAATTTGTTCCTCAGTAACCCCTAATGATTCAGTCCCTCCAAATAACTTAAAAACTTCCGGATCATCAACTGGAATATCTTTTGGATCCATTCCGCTCAAATCTTGGAGCATCCTAATTACAGTTGGGTCATCGTGTCCGAGAATATCAAGTTTTAATAAGTTATCATGAATAGAATGGAAGTCATAATGCGTTGTTTTCCATTCAGACTCTCTGTCATCAGCCGGGAATTGAATCGGTGTGAAATCATATATCTCTAGATAATCTGGCACAACAATGATTCCACCAGGGTGCTGACCAGTTGTACGTTTCACGCCGGTACATCCAGCAACTAATCTGTCAATTTCCGCTCCTCTTAATTGAAGCTGGTTATCATCTTCATATCCCTTTACATAACCGTAGGCCGTTTTTTCAGCAACCGTTCCTATCGTTCCTGCACGGTATACAAATTCTTCACCAAACAATTCTTTCGTATAATTATGAGCGGTTGGCTGATATTCTCCTGAAAAATTCAAATCAATATCCGGTACCTTATCCCCTTTAAATCCTAAGAACGTTTCAAATGGGATATCTTGCCCATCTTTTTTATATTTTGATCCACACTTTTCACATTCTTTATCTGGCAGGTCAAAACCTGAGCCTACAGAACCATCATCAAAGAAAATGGAATGATGGCAAGACGGACAAACATAGTGTGGAGGAAGTGGATTAACTTCTGTAATTTCAGTCATTGTCGCCACAAAACTGGAACCTACTGACCCCCGTGACCCTACTAGGTAACCATCATCTAACGATTTTTTTACAAGTTTCTGAGAAATTAAGTAAATAACAGAGAATCCATTACTGATGATACTGTTTAACTCTTTTTCTAATCGGTCTTCCACCAGTTTTGGTAAATCTTCTCCATAAATACTCTTTGCTCGTCCATAACTCATTTCCCGCATTTCTTCATCTGCACCTTCGATTTTCGGTGTATACAGATCGTCAGGAATCGGTTTGATTTCATCAATTTGGTCTGATAGATGCTTTGTATTAGTGACGACAATTTCCTTTGCCTTTTCTTCCGGCAGAAAACGAAAACATTCAAGCATTTCATCCGTAGTACGAAAGTGGACCTTAGGGAGAGTAGTTCGGTTTAATGGATTGGCGCCTCCCTGAGAACCTATCAATATTTTACGATAAATATAATCTTCTTCGTTCAAGTAATGAACATTCCCTGTTGCAATAACTTTTTTACCAAGTTTATCCCCTAAATCTATAATGTTCTTTAAGACATCTTTTAACGCCAATTCATCTCTAATAACTTCTCTCTCAATTAAGTGCTGATAATTGGAAGGGGGTTGCACCTCTAAATAATCATAAAACTTTGCAACTTCCTCTACTTCATCAGGGGACTTTTGCATCATAGCATCAAAAACTTCTCCGTTATCACACCCAGAACCGACTATCAATCCATCGCGGTACTTGGATAAGACAGATTTTGGAATTCGTGGAACACGGTGAAAATAGTCAATATGTGAAAAAGATACTAATTTATAAAGATTCTTTAAACCTTCTTTTGTTTTTGCTAAGATAATGCAATGATTTGGCCGTTGTTTTTTATAATCCTCTGGAGAGGACTGCTGATTCAGTTCATAATGCTTTACAATTCCCTTTTCAGTCGCATCCTTTACCATTTTCCAAAGTAAATGTCCTGTCGCTTCCGCATCATAGATAGCGCGGTGATGAGCTACTAATTCAATGTTAAACTTTTTACAAAGAGTATTTAGTCTATAATTTTTGAATGTGGGATATAAAAATCTTCCCAATTCTAATGTATCAATAACAGGATTGCTTGCCTTTTCTAGCCCTATCTTTTGGAAGGCTGCATTAATGAAACCCATATCGAAACTGGCATTGTGCGCTACAAGAATATCATCACCGATCCATTCATGAAAATCCTTTATTACATCATTAATTTCCGGAGCATCTTTGACCATGTCATCGGTGATACCTGTCAACTCAATAATTAATGGAGACAGCTTTTCATGGGGATTTGCAAATGATTCAAAACGATCGATTATTTCACCATTGTTGACTTTTACCGCTGCTAATTCAATGATCGTATTATAAACAGCAGACAACCCGGTTGTTTCCACGTCAAATACAATATAAGTATCTTCTAGTAAACTGCGATTTGCCTCATTGTAGGCAATAGGAACACCATCATTAACTAGATTGGCTTCTACACCATATAAAATTTTAATACCATTTTTCTTTCCTGCAGAGTAAGCTTCTGGAAATGATTGCAAAACTGCATGATCCGTTACAGCAATTGCTTCATGCCCCCATTTCTTTGCCTGATCCACATACTTTGATACAGAAGTGACCGCATCCATTTGACTCATTGGAGTATGAAGGTGAAACTCAATCCTTTTTTCCCCTTCTGGTGCCCGGTCCAATTTCTGATTTGGCGTTATTTGTTGGATATCCCTTGCCATCATCGTTAAATCACGAACGTACGTATCGTATTGAATATCACCTCGTACTTTTACCCAAATCCCTTTTTTGATTAAACTGAATAATTGCTCATCCTCTTTTCCACCTGAGAACATTTTTATTAATAGGGAATCGGTGTAGTCGGTTATTTTGAATGTAAGTAACGTCCTTCCACTTTTTAACTCTCTTGTTTCCGCCCAAAAGATAAATCCTTGAATCGCAAATCTCCGTTCCTCTTCTACAATTTTATTAATTTGTTTAATATCGTTATCATTAATGACCGTTCCAACCGAAATGGAAGTAACAGTTCCCGTTTCTTTTGCACTTTCTGCCTTTTTTTGTTTCTCGATCATAGCTTCGATAACTTTAGAGTGATCTTCTTCTCTCTTTTGTTCCACAAATTTCTCGATCGCTTCCTTTGACTCCTTTACAACTGTTTCTAGATGGAGTCTTCCAAAGCCAACTTGCTGAAAGATGTCTTGGAGTGGTTCCTGAACTCGTCGTTGGATCATCTCCGCTTCTGTTTCGTTCATCACAGCGATGACCATCTTTTTCCCCTCTAAAAAAGGAGTTTGTTCTTGGAGCCTTCGAATAAGACCATTAGTGGAAGAACGGAGATGTTCCACGAAATACGGCCAATAGGTTGGTATATGTTTCGATAATTCCACTTCCTGCTCATAAGATAAAACCACTTCAACAGAAGCAATATGTTCAAGACCATTTATGATTTTACTTTGAAACACTTCAAAAACATGATACGGAAGAACTTCTGGTAAGGATATAGAAAAGCACCACTTTTTTTGGGTTTGAAAAACCTCAAGTCGTTCTATTTTTCCTCCGTTTAAGTATTTTTTAATATCATCCGGCATGATTACTTGCTCTAGTAGTAGTTGAAATCTCTCGCGGCGAATTTGATCTTCGTTCATGTCGGTTCCTCCCCTTTTAAAAACCAGAAGGTTGCCCTAAAAGGTCAAATACTGACATTCCAAGACAACCTCACATGTAACCTTCTATTATATCTTAATGACTTCTATCTATTTTGCCTAGAGGAAAAATTTATTGATATCATTCCAGGTTACAACAAGCATTAAGAGCATCAGTAATGCAAATCCAATAAAATGAACTAAACCTTCCTTTTGAGGATCAATCGGTTTTCCCCTTACTGCCTCTACTCCAAGGAAAAGTAGTCGTCCCCCATCCAATGCTGGTAAAGGAAGTAAGTTAATGATCCCTAAATTCACACTTAAGATGGCTGTCCATTGCATCAGAACTAGAAAGCCCATTGCGGCCACTTCATCCGTGTAGGAATATATTCCAACAGGACCCGCTAGATGATCCAGTGTAAATTGACCAGTTATTAACATCCCAAGGGCTTCAAAAATCAAAACAGTAAACTCATACGTTTGTGTAAAACCGAACGTCACTGCACCAAGAAATGATTTTTCTGTCATTGGGAATATGCCCACAACACCGTCCACCTGCTCCTCTGGTCCAATCCGCTCTTGAGGAGTCATAGAGACCTCAAACCTCTCTCCTCCGCGCTCTATTTCGAAAAGGAGTGGTTCATTTGGATTAGATTGTATAATGGTGGTCATTTCTTCCCAAGTTGTTACTTGTTGGCCTGCTATAGATATAATTCTGTCTCCACTTTCAAGACCTGCCTGGATGGCGACACCGTCTTCTGTCACATCCCCAACCAGTGCTTCGTTCACTGGCATCCCAGCAAACCATGCATAAAGCATTAAAATAACAATTGCTAATATAAAATTCATCATTGGACCTGCAAATAATGCCATCGCACGCTGTGGTAATGTCTTCGACCCGAACTGACGATCATAAGGGGCGATTTGAGTAGCCTGTTCATCATGAACATATTCTGCTTTCTCATCGATGGGGTAGGTGACAAGACCTTCGTCCTCCGAAACATAACCGGTAACGAAAAGTTCTCTCTCAAGGTCAATTTTCTCTACTTGAATAACCTTACAATCAGGATGTTTAGACTTATTATTAATGATAAGCTTCCTTACTTTTCCGGAAGAGTTGAAGAGGAGTCCAATTTCATATCCAGGTTTAATTTGGATCATTTCAGGATCTTCCCCTGCCATTCTTACAAATCCCCCAAGTGGTAATAAACGTATTGTGTACACCGTCTCCGATTTTTTGAAGGAAAATATCTTAGGACCAAACCCAATTGCAAATTCACGGCAAAGAATACCAGCCCGTTTCGCAAATAATAGATGTCCTAATTCGTGAATAAACACGAGGAGACCAAAAATGATTATAATTGAGATAAATGTATTCATGGCAACACACCCTTTAATTCAAATATGATTTGATTTTATTTCTTGTTTCTTCATCAATCATCACGATTTCATCCAATGATGGATCTGATGTTGGAGAATGATCTGATAATGCTTTTTCCACTAGTTGGTCTATACCAAGAAAAGGTATATTACCATTTAGAAACTCAGATACTGCAATTTCGTTGGCCGCATTTAAAACCGTGGGAGCAGACCCGCCTATTTTGCCAGCCTCAAATGCCATTTTTAAACAGCGGTACCTCTCCATATTCGGCTTTTCGAAATGAAGGGAGCCCACTTCCCATAAGTTTAACTTTTGACCTCCGTGTAATACAAGCCTTTTTGGTTTGGACAAGGCATATTGTATTGGCACACGCATATCAGGAGTTCCTAAATGGGCTAGTACACTACCATCAATATATTCTACCATAGAGTGAATGATACTTTCTTTATGAAGAATTACATCAATTTTTTCATATGGAATATTAAATAGCCATCTGGCTTCAATCACTTCAAGTCCCTTATTCATCATCGTGGCAGAATCGATGGTAATCTTAGCCCCCATCTCCCAATTTGGATGATTCAAAGCTTCTTCCACTGTAACCCCTTCTAGTTCCGAAAGAGACCTGTCGCGAAAGCTCCCACCTGACGCTGTTAAAATAAGACGATCTACGTCTTTCTCCACATCTCCATGGAGACATTGATATATTGCAGAATGTTCACTGTCTACTGGAATGAGTTCTACCTCATATTTCTTGGCCATCTCTGTTACCAAATGTCCCGCAGTAACAAGTGTTTCCTTATTTGCAATGGCTATATCTTTGCCACTCTCAATGGCACCTAACGTTGGTTTTAGACCAATACTTCCCATTACTGCATTTACTAGTATGTCTGCTTCACATACTGCTGCCACTTCCACTAACCCTTGCTCCCCATAAACCACTTTTACTCCTGGAGGAAGGTCCGGATAAAGGAGATTTGCTTCTTCTTTAGAGTATACACATACCACCTTTGGGCGAAACTCTTGGATTTGTTTCAGGCCTAATGCAACGTTTCTCCCAAAGGATAAGCCAATTAATTGAAATTCTTCTTTATGAGATCGTATCACGTCTAATGTTTGGGTTCCAATCGAACCGGTCGAACCTAATAAACATATTTTCCTCATGAGAGACTCCTTTTCCTTTGGTTCTTAATTTAAGCAACGCATGGTCAAATGAATCCGAATAGATAAAGAATCGGTAATACAAAAATTAAACTATCGAATCGGTCCAAAATACCTCCATGACCAGGGAGAACTTGTCCAGAATCTTTTACAGAATAATGGCGTTTTAACGCAGACTCCACAAGGTCTCCCATTTGTCCCGAAACAGATACCACAAAAATAAATAATATTGTCATCACCCAAGAGTCGAAAATTGGGACAATCAACAAATAGATTACTCCTATAATAACAGCAAGTACAATCCCACCAATAGCCCCTTCTATGGTTTTCTTTGGGCTGATTTCAGGCCACAGTTTATGTTTTCCAAAACTTCTGCCAGCAAAATAAGCCCCTGAATCAGTGGACCATACTAAAATTAAGATAAAAATGAGCAAAGCTAGACCATTATCTAAAAAGCGAGTATAGATGAAATAGTGGAAACCAAAACCGATATAAACAGATGCTAAAACGAGAAAACCCGCTTCATCAAAGGTAAAAGAGTTTTTTGTAATGACAGTAAGTGCCAATAACACGACAATCAATAGTAGAAATAGTTCTAACCTTGGTATATGCAACCACTGAAACGAAACAATACTTTCTGGTATAACTAACAACCACATTAATATAAAACTTAAAATACCAAATGTGGAGAGGATCTTTACTTGTTTCATACGTAATAATTCCGCCAAAGCAAGGGTAGCTATACCAATCATTAAGAGGGTGAATGGCCATGCACCAATGATAGTAACTGTAATAAAACCTGCTCCTGCGATGATTGCTGTAATGATTCGTTGTTTCATTGCCGCTCCTCCTCTCTAGACGCCACCATACCTTCTTGCCCGTTTTTGATACACCTGAACGGCTTCCATAAAATGTTCCTCTGTAAAGTCTGGCCATAGGACATCTGTAAACCAAAACTCTGCATATGCCAATTGCCATAACATAAAATTACTCAACCGAATTTCGCCACTCGTACGAATCAATAAGTCTGGGTCTCTTATATCTGATGTCATCAGGTAGTCCGACAACATCTCTTCGGTAATGGCATCTTTGGATAAGGACTGCTCTTCCAATACTTGATACATCTTTTTAACCGCCTGGATAATCTCTGACCGGCTACCATAATTTAGTGCAAAGTTCAATATAAGACCATCGTTATTTTTAGTTTCGTCCACTGCCTTTTCCACTGCTCTGATCGTATGTTGTGGTAGGTTTTCCTTAGAACCAGTCAATCTTACAACAACATTCTCTTCCATTAGCTTAGGCAGTTCTCTCCCTAAAAATAATTCAGGTAATCTCATTAAAAAATCGACTTCATTCTTTGGACGCTTCCAATTCTCTGTTGAAAAAGCATATAGTGTAAGAACTTTTATCCCAACTTCATTCGACTTTTCAACAATTTTTCGAATAACATTCATTCCTTCTCGATGCCCTGCAATTCTAGGGAGACCACGATTTTTTGCCCACCTGCCATTACCGTCCATAATAATCGCCACATGATGAGGAATATTCTCATTTGAAACGACATTCAAGTCATTTAACGTCTCAGTCTCATTTAACTTATTATTATGGTTTGAAAATTTTTTAAACATTGCGTCTCCCCCAGATTGCTTCTATCAATATGTATAACTATTCCTCTAAATTATATAACAGTATTAATTATGTCTCAAAAGCTACTCATATATAAAGTGTAAAAAACCCCCGTAGCAGAGAGGGTCTTTTACACAATCCATTTTACATGTTTTTTTGTTACACTTCCATGATTTCTTCTTCTTTAGATTTAGCGATTTCATCAATTTTTTTAATGACATTATCAGTTAGTTTTTGAACCTCATCCTGACTGCGGCGAAGGTCATCCTCTGTTAATTCCCCATCTTTTTCTTGCTTTTTAAGTTCATCATTTGCATCCCGACGAATATTTCTTACAGCAACTTTTGCATCCTCTGTATAACGTCCAGTCAGTTTAACAAGTTCTTTACGACGTTCTTCTGTTAAAGCAGGAATTGAAATCCGAATAATATTTCCATCATTTGAAGGAGATAATCCTAAATCAGCTTTTTGTATTGCCCGTTCAATATCTGAAATAGATGATTTGTCGAACGGCTGAATCGTTAACATCCTTGCCTCTGGGACAGAAATTGTTGCTAGTTGATTTAAAGGTGTAGGCATTCCGTAATATTCCACTTGCACTTTGTCTAACAAGGAAGGGTTTGCCCGTCCAGCACGAATGGTCGCTAGCTCTTTACGATATGATTCTACTGATTTGTCCATTTTCATTTCCGTTTGTTTAAAGGTCTCTTGTGACATGACTATTTCCCCCTTATTATTGTTCCTATTTCTTCACCAGTGACTGCCCGTTTAATATTACCCTCTTCCATAATTGAGAAAACGATTAGCGGGATATTATTATCCATGCATAAGGAAGAGGCTGTTGAATCCATTACTGCTAGTCCTTCTTTCAGTAAATCTAGGTATGTTAATGTTTCATATTTAATGGCATTTTTATCAATAGATGGATCTGCACTATATACACCGTCCACCTTGTTTTTTGCCATAAGAATGACATCCGCCTCAATTTCAGCCGCCCGTAAAGCAGCAGTTGTGTCAGTTGAAAAGTACGGATTCCCTGTTCCTGCCGCAAAAATTACAACTCTTTTCTTCTCAAGATGGCGAATAGCTCTTCTTCGTATGTATGGTTCTGCCACTTGTCGCATTTCAATGGAACTTTGCACTCTCGTCTGTACACCAATGTTTTCTAAGCTATCCTGTAATGCCAGTGAATTCATTACCGTTGCGAGCATTCCCATATAATCTGCAGTGGCACGGTCCATCCCTTTTGCACTGCCTGCCATCCCTCTCCAGATATTTCCTCCGCCAACGATAATGGCAACTTCCACTTCTAGTTGTATAATATCTTTAATCTGGTTAGCAATAGACTGAATTACTGAGGGGTCAATACCAAAGCCCTGTTCACCAGCAAGGGCCTCTCCACTTAATTTTAACACAATTCGTTCGTATTTTGGTTTTTCCATAATACCCTCCAATGTCTCGTTACCGTTTCTAGGTGTATTATCTTACGAGTTAAATGAGATCGAAACGCATTGTCCAGACGTAGTTCTTTGGAAAAAGGGACACAGGTGTGTCCCTTTATTATTTCTAATTAATCTTTGTTAACTTGTGACATAACTTCTTCTGCAAAGTTATCGACACGCTTTTCCATACCTTCTCCCACTTCATAACGGAAGAATAGTTTCACAGATGCTCCTTTAGAAGCCACATATTTCCCTACTTTTTGATCTCCATCTTTTACAAATGGCTGGTCATTTAAACAGATATCTTCAAAGTACTTACTTAAACGTCCTTCCACCATTTTTTCAACAATCTTTTCAGGTTTTCCTTCATTTAATGCTTGCTGTTTTAACACTTCACGCTCACGGTCAACTTCTTCCTGTGAAACCTGGTCGCGGCTAATATACTTAGGATTAATGGCAGCAATATGCATTGCGATATCTTTTGCGATGGCAGAATCAGTTGTTCCTTCTAAAATCGATAACACTGCAATTCGGCCACCCATGTGGATGTATTCACCAAACACTTGATTGTCACCAGCTTCTACGATTTCAAAACGGCGAAGGGAAATTTTCTCACCGATTTTTGCAATTTGATTGTTTATATAATTATTTAATGTATCTGCATCTCCATCAAATTCTTGTGTTAGAGCTTCCTCCACATTTGCAGGTGTATTATTTAAAAGGTGTGTTGCTACAGTATCAACTAGAGTAATGAAGTTTTCATTTTTAGAAACGAAGTCAGTTTCTGCATTAATTTCAACGATGACTGCACGGTTGCCTTCCACTTTCACATGAGCAAGACCTTCTGCAGCGACGCGGTCAGCTTTTTTCGCTGCTTTTGCAATCCCTTTTTCACGAAGGTAATCCACTGCTTTTTCCATATCACCGTCTGTTTCTGTTAAAGCCTTTTTACAATCCATCATTCCTGCGCCTGTTTTTTCACGCAATTCCTTTACCATACTTGCTGTAATTGCCATGATAATTCCTCCTTGAGTAATATCTTCATTTTCTCCATGTCTCTATCGAAAAACCAAACATCATTTATGTATCGCTTCGTTAACATAATAACATCGATAGATTCATTTAGGACTATTATTAACCAATTTGTAAGTGATAAGAAAACTTATCCTTTCTTTTCTTATCTTTTTAAAAAAGGATGATAAAGGGTCTACCCCTCTATCACCCTTTAGGAACATCTTAAGCAGTTGTTTCTTCACCTTGATTTGCTTCAATAATACCATCTGCCATTTTTGCAGTTAATAAACGGACAGCACGGATTGCATCGTCGTTTCCAGGAATAACGTAGTCGATTTCGTCCGGATCACAGTTAGTATCAACAATACCTACAATAGGAATGTTTAACTTACGAGCTTCTGCAACAGCAATTCGTTCTTTTCGTGGATCGATGATGAATAAAGCATCTGGAAGCTTCTCCATATCTTTAATTCCACCTAAGAACTTTTCTAAACGTTCCATTTCCTTTTTAAGAAGAACTACTTCTTTCTTAGGAAGAACTTCAAATGTACCGTCTTCTTGCATACGCTCAAGATCTTTAAGGCGACCGATACGTTTACGAATTGTATCAAAGTTTGTTAAAGTACCACCTAACCAACGTTGGTTAATAAAGTACATGCCACAACGCTCAGCTTCTTCTTTAACCGCTTCTTGCGCCTGCTTTTTTGTACCTACAAACAGAACTGTACCACCTTGGCCAGCAAGGTCACGAATGTAGTTAAACGCTTCGTCTACCTTTTTAACTGTTTTTTGTAAGTCGATAATGTAAATACCGTTTCTTTCTGTGAAGATGTAGCGATCCATCTTAGGGTTCCATCGACGTGTTTGATGTCCAAAGTGTACCCCAGCTTCCAATAATTGTTTCATGGAAATCACTGCCATTTCACACACCTCCTCTTGGTTTTTATTCCTCCGTCCCCATCCACTTTAAGCAAAACTACAGAAGTAGCACCATTACTTAAATCAGGAGACGTGTGTGATTAACACCGAGAATTAATATATCATATTGTCACTGCCATGACAAGTACAGGACAGGATTATTTGTAGAATTTTATCAGTAATTCCACTTCCCCTGCCCCAACATTTAATGCTTTGGCGATCTCCTGTACATTATACCCTTTTCGGTGTAAGGATAAAACCTGTGCTGTAGTCGATGGATTCACTTGTGAATCTTCTATTTCAGGTACAGGAGGTTCATAGTCATCATATTTAGAATCTTCCAATCTGCTTGACTTATCATTCCTTTTTTCTCCCATGTCTCGTTCCAGTAATGAATTTTCTTGTACATTTTCATTCTTACTCTTAATACCACCAAGATCTCCTTGAGGTTTTTTTTCCATCGATGAAAGGGATTGAATTAGTTTTTCATTATTCTCTTTCATTTCTGTAGTAAATGAAAGGAGTAGGTCCTCAAGTTCCTTCAGTTCTCGTTCATGATCTTTAGGGTCTTGTTTCTTTTGCCGCTGAAATAATAGGACAATGAGATATATACTGATAAAATGAAATATAAAACTGATAACTAATAAATAGATCATCTTTTAACTCCTTACCATTTCACATCCACGTGATTTCCTTTATAGGGGTGTTTCCCTTCCAGATCCTCTGCCTTTTTAGAAGATTTCCGTTTCTGATGAGGATTCTCTTTCCCTTTGTGCTCATGTTCCTCTCCATCATTATTTAATCTCTTTTTTCCAATTTTTTCAGATTCATTCACTTGTTTCCTTTGTCTCTCAAGCTTTTCCGTCTCTGTCTGGGTCATTTGATTCTGCGAAACTTGTCCCCTCTGTTGGAGTTGATCCTGAATTTTTCCAGCTGTTTGTGTCCGAGGTAAGGCGACTTGTAATTCTACTGATTTTAGTCCACTCATCCTTCATCCCCCACAGATGCTAACATAAGCACCAAAACTATGATAAGGTTTCCATTTTTATTTCTTTTTTATCCAGTTTAAATAGAACGCAACGTTGTTTTCGGATAACAGTACGTCTATATTTTCCGAAATGAACTGTGGAATTAGGATAAATAACTTGATTAATTCGAAGCTCCGGTTCACTGGGGAATTCTATTAAGTCTTGAAGGGCATCATATTTTTCCTTTAGTTCTGCTATCTTTCTCTTCGTATCTTCCATCGTATTCCTTACCCTCAGTTTCATTATTCGTATGTTTGGAGGGATTTCCTTATCATTATTGTTAGAAGTAATTTTTTCTAACAATAGCTTTTGTTTTTCCAGATCCGATAGAGAATTACTCAATTCCTGTTTAATGGAACTTTCTTCTTCAATAGTTGATTGACTTACTCCCACAAAGAGAGCGGTGGGAGTATTCATGGGGTTACCTACTTCATTTACGGTAATGCCTTTACAGGCAAATGTTTTCCCACCCACAATATTACCATGACCTTTATTACAAAATACGGACCCTTGTGCTTCTACATAACTGTGAAGTATAGACTGGTTTACGTGGACATTACCTTGGACAGAGATATTCCCCTGATTTATAAAGGAAGTGATTAAATCCCCATTTGCAGTAATTTTCCCTTTTCCTTGAGCAACTACCCCTTGATGTATGTATACTGAACCTCCAGCATGAATCTCTACTCCTTCTACACTGCCGTGGATTCTTATATCCCCTTTTGCCTTGAGTTTAAATCCAGCAGGTACATTCCCACGGATATTTATGTTGCCTACAAAATCAATATTTCCAGTCCTCATATCAAGATCACCATGTACTTCATATATGGGGTAGACATGGATTACTTTCTTCTCTACGACCATTTGACCATCAATAACTGAAATTAATTCCTGTTTACTCTCACTGACTATCGTATTTTTACCTGGGCGAAGAGTAATATCCCTTCCTGGTTTCCCTTTAACGACGACACCATAAATGTTCATTCCATCCTCATGTTCTATCAAATTCACTTTTCTGCCAACGATTGAGCCCTGTGTAACAGAGGGAATCGTTAGAACCTCCCTCAAGTTTATGATGTCATTTTGCGTCAATTCATCCGCACTATCGGTTGGGAAGTTTGGTTGAATATAGGCATCTACTCCATTTTGGGGATATTTACCTTCAGCAATTACGATGGGGGATTCCACGAAACCCCCTAACGCTTGCTGAAGCATTTCCTTTTTAACTCCGAAGGAAATTCCAATGCCTTGTATATATTTTTCTAAGTCTGCTAGTTGTATCGTTTCCTCTGGGTCCTTCAATTGTTTCAAGGTCGCTTCCATTTTATTATCAGAAATTTCGATTTGGTATATTCTCTGTATCGATTCCAAAAAAAAACTCCTCTCTTTGAAATTGAGCTTTGATATGGAGTTATTTATGTTTCATTAATTGATTTTGTAATTTAAATAAAATTCTCGAGTGTATCTGAGAGATACGAGATGTGGACAAGTTGAGTATTTCTCCAATTTCTGTTAATGTCATTTCTTCAAAATAAAACAGACTTACTATGAGTTGCTCCTTTTCCTTTAAAGTCTTTATGACCTTGGTTAATTCCTCTAACTCTTCTTTTTTATTTACTTGTTGTTCCGGTGAAGGCATTTTATGATCGACAATAGTTGAACTAAATGTATCTTCCCGGTTATCTACGGTTGGTTCATCGATCGACAGTTGATTTGCTAAATAACTTTCCGACATGGTTTGAAGAACATCTTTCTCGGTAGTCCCAATATATTCAGCAATTTCTAATGCTGTTACATACCTGCCGAAGTCTTGCTCTAATTTTTCGACTGCACCTTCTATTTTCTTAGACTTCTCCCTCACTGATCTTGGAAGCCAATCCTGTTGTCTTAATCCATCGATGATGGATCCCCGTATTCGGAAGGATGCATATGTATCAAATTTCAAATCTCTCTTTATGTCAAACTTCTCTAATGCATCATACAAGCCTATCATACCATTACTCCGAAGGTCTTCTAAATGAACATTGCGTGGTAAGTTAGCACCAATACGTTTCACATGATAGTCTACTAATGGTAAATACGCTTCCACAAGTCGTTCACAAGCTATTGAATCACGGGTTTCATTCCAACTGTTCCAATCCTGTTTTAGCTGTGTCGTAACACTGACATTTGGCATGAAAACCCTCCCTCCTACTCGTTCCCTTTAAATAATAAATAGGAATTAAATTCTTCTTATTCCCTGATTAATCGTTCTTATCTCTAGTACCGTTGTTTTCGGATTAAATTCTATTGTTCTCCCGCTGTTTCCACCAACATCTTCGCTAATTATTCGAATATGATAGGATTTAAGAATTTCTCTAACAGATTCCACATTCCTTGGGCCAATTCTCATCACTTCATTTGTCGAAGCAAATTGGAACATTTGAGCACCACCAGCCATCTTCGCACGTAACCGGTATTCAGGTGAACCCCTCTTTACTAAGTTTTCTATCAAATCCTCCACTGCAGTATCTGCGTATTTAGGGCGATGAATGTCACCATTCCTTGCAAGGCTTGAATGGGGAAGCATGATATGAGCCATACCGCATGTACTAACTTTTTCATCATAGATAATAACCCCTACACAAGAACCTAAACCGGAAGTCCGAATGGTATCTGGAGAATTGGCGTAGTTTAAATCAGCCATACCAACCTTAATCACTTCACTCATTGACTGTTACTCCTAATGAATGAAAAATAGCTTCGAATGAAGGGGGGTCCGGCAGTAAGAAAAAGTGCCCTTTCGTTTGTGCTGTATTTAATTCATCTTTTTCTTGAATCTTTGTATCTATCACAATGGCATAGTCACCTGCCTGGGATAATTCTAATAAACCATGACTTAATACTGCCATCGCCATATCGATTGCCATAGCAGGTGGAGTTGGCTGTAAATTTAACTTCGTAAAATCAGATAGGGCTGTCAAATAAGACCCCGCCAAAATATTACCCATTTCACACAAGGCGGACACACCCATCTCATTTGTTTCCAGTGTGGTATAAGTAATTGACAGATCCCCTGTTAATTGCTGAATTAGTTTTGTAGCCTCTTGTATGGGAACTAAAAAGAACATATTACCTGGAGCGTCTCCCATTATTCTAAGAAAGATTGCAGCTACAGTTTCCTCCTGACCCCCAACAAAATCACTTATATCATTAAAGTGAACAATTTTAACAGATGGAACTTCCATGTCGATTGTTCTATTTAATAGTTTGGAAAGGGATGTTGCAGCATGCCCCGCACCAATATTTCCAATTTCCTTTAATATATCTAGATGTGCAGGTTGAATCCTATCTATATAACTCATTGCATTGTGGCCTCAATGGTTTGAATCTCTTCGATCTCCTGTTGGGTTAATACTTCATCCAAATTTAATAAGATTAGTAATCTCTTATCAAGTTTAGCTACTCCTCGAATGTAGTTTATCTCAATTCCACCGACAATTTCAGGCGGGTCTTCAATGTCTTCTGCCGGAATATCAATTACATCATTTGCAGAGTCAACAATTAATCCAACATTCATGTCATTCACGGAGACAATAATAATTCTCGTACTTTCCGTTTGCTCCACTTCTTCCATATCAAACCGACTTCTAAGATCAATGATGGGTGTGACAACACCTCGAAGATTTATTACACCCTTCACAAAGATAGGTGTTTTAGGAACACGTGTAATATGTTGGATTCTCTCAATGGATCTCACCTGCTCCACACTAACACCATATTCCTCATTCTGTAATTGAAAAACGATAACCTTTAAATCGTTTAATAACGTATCACTCATCTTAACCCCTCCTGAAAATAAGGTACTCTCTTCCATCCTAAAAAACTATTAATTTCGACAATAATATAAAATAATTATCCCATTTGTCGAAAGAGTCGTACATAGTTCTTTCTTGTATAAATCCTTATTTTATTAAGGAATTACAGTCAATAATTAAGGCAACTTGTCCATTTCCTAATATCGTAGCACCTGAAATCGCAAACACATTTATCAAATAATTCCCAAGGGATTTTAAAACGATTTCCTGTTGTCCAATAAACGAATTCACAATTAATCCCGCCATTTTTTCTCCTTTTTTTACAATGATAACGGGATAGAATTCACCTTGTTCCATTGTTTGAGGAACTTCAAAGAACGTTGTTAAGTCTACTAATGGTACAACTTTCCCTCTAAAATTAATTACCTTCCGATTGTGAACAGTTAATATTTCACTTTTTGAAATAATCGCTGTTTCAATGATAGAAGTAAGTGGAATTGCAAAACATTCTTGTTGAACTTTCACGAGCATAACAGACATGATAGATAACGTTAATGGTAATTGTATAGAGAACGTTGTTCCTTTACCTATTTCAGAGTCAACCGTAACATTCCCGCCTAAAGCTTCTATTTTATTTTTTACCACGTCCAATCCTACTCCGCGCCCAGATATGTCTGATAGTTGTTCTGCTGTACTTAAGCCACTAGCAAACAGCAACTCATAAATTTGTTGATCTGTTAGATTTTCTTTTTCTTTCTTTGTGATCACACCATCTGCTATAGCTTTATTTAAAACTTTTTCTTTATTTATTCCAGCACCGTCGTCTGACACTTCAATAAAGACATGGTTTCCACTATGATAGGCTTTTAAAGTGATTTTGCTCTGTGGCGGTTTGTTGTTCCTTTGTCTTACCTCTCTCGTTTCCACACCATGATCAATGGAATTTCGCAATAAATGGACTAGGGGGTCCCCAATCTCATCAATAACTGTACGGTCTAATTCCGTCTCAGCTCCAATGATCTCCAGTGTCACTTCTTTATTCAATTCTTTTGCGAGGGTACGTACCATTCTTGGGAAACGATTAAAAACTTGTTCAATAGGAACCATTCTCATATTCAGAATAATATTTTGCAAATCACCGGATATCCTTGACATGTGTTCAACGGTTTCCGTTAACTCCTGAGACTTTACTTCCAAGGAAATTTGTTCTAATCTACCACGGTCAATGACAAGTTCTTCAAATAAATTCATTAGTGTATCAAGTCTTTCTATATTTACACGAATCGTTTTTCCCGAACCTTTACCAACCTTATTCTCAATTACCTCTGATTGATCATTTTCATTTTCTCTTTGTTCCAGTTCTACTCCCCCTTCTTGAGGAGTCTCAGGATGATTAGATTGGAATAAATTATTGACATCAACTAAATCCACTTCAACGAAAGTAATTTCAGAGATGGTTAATATTTTGCCTTTTACTGTTTCTTCCTTTTCCCTCGTAATCAGTGTTACTTGAAAATCTTCGTCAAAGTTTTCTTCCTCCAGTTGCTCAACAGATGGGACTGCCTTTATTACTTCACCAAGTTTTTCCAACACTTCAAACACCATAAAAACTCTGGCTGCCTTTAAAATGCAATCTTCCCTTAATGAAATCCTTATATTGTAAGCATAATATCCCTGTTCAATGGATTGAGATAAAACTGTTAATTCAAAATCATCGTAGTTTGGCAACTCAAATGGCTTTTTAGGAGTAGAAACTTCTTCCGTTGAAGCTACTTCAGTGCCCGATTCCATTTTCACCAACTCCTTCATAATGAAGGAAATTTCTCCCTTTCCATCGCCCCCATTCTCAATATCATGCACCATACGTTCAAGTACTTCCACTGAGCTGAGAACAATGTCCAAGAGTTCACTGGAAACAACGATTGTTTTATTCCTTATCATGTCTAGTACATTTTCCAACTGATGTGTCAAATGGGCAATATCTTCATACCCCATTGTTGCAGCCATTCCCTTTAAAGTATGGGCTGAACGGAATACTTCATTAATAAAGGATTCTTCAGTAGGATTCCTTTCCAACTTTAACAGGTAATCATTCATCGCCTGTAAATGCTCATTACTTTCATCAATAAACATATCTAAATACTGATTCTTATCCATCAACTTACCTCCCTTATTGACAAAATTTTTCTATCATTATAGACACCTGATCCAATGGAACAATTTTGTCTACCTGATTCGATTCAATTACTGCACGTGGCATACCAAACACAACAGCCGTTTCCTTTGATTCAGCAATGACAATGGTACGATTGTTTTTCCGCAATTCCATTAATCCTTTCATCCCATCGGAACCCATCCCTGTTAAAACAACAGCCATAACATCTTGATTTTTAACTTCAGCGATAGAATAAAACATCGTATCAACAGAAGGCCGGTGCCCACTCATCAAAGGGGTCTGATCCAAATGAACAGCAATGGAAGTACCGATTTTTTTTATTTTTAAATGGGAGCCTCCAGGTGCAATGTATGCGATACCTTTCTTCAAAACCTCTCCATCTTCCGCTTCTTTCACTGTAATTTGTGAAATGCTGTTTAAACGTTCACTTAATGATTTAGTAAACCCTTTCGGCATATGCTGGACAATTAAAATAGGTGCAGGGAAATCGCCATTTATTTTTGGTAAAATTTTTTGTAAAGCTTTTGGTCCTCCAGTGGAAGTTCCAATGGCAACAATCTTATTTGGCCGAAGCGGATAGTTACTAATACGTTCTACTTGCGGAAAAACAGGTTCTGTTACCTTTTTTGTATATGGCAATTGGACACTATCATTGGATGCAGCATGGACAATTTTATTAACTAAGTCTTCCCTCACCTTATGAAAATCCAAAGATATGGAACCAGATGGTTTTGAAATAAAGTCGAAGGCCCCTATTTCCATAGCCTGAATCGTCGTATCTGCTCCTTTTTTGGTTACACTTGATACCATAATGACAGGCCTGGGATGACATTCCATAATCTTTGTTAAGGTTTCAATCCCATTCATTTCAGGCATTTCCACATCTAGGGTTACGACATCTGGATCATATTTCTGAATCTTTTCAATGGCATCCATTCCGTCCCTTGCTTTTGCTACCACCTCAATACGGGGATCTCCGTGTAAAATATCTGATATCATTTTTCTCATAAAGGCAGAATCATCAACAACTAAGACACGAATCATCGGTTGATCGCCCCCTTTCGAAAAAGGCGCATCCTTAACTTTGTAATAAAACCAGTGATGGAACTTCTAGTCTCCTCCCTGTCGCTCCCTTGTAAATAACGAAGTACCCCTTCATCAATGGCCAAAGATGATGAAGCACTTGGAGCAAGTATGATGGATGGAGACTGGGATCTTACACCTTTCCATACCATTTCGTCTTCTGGAATGGAAATTAGATGGATAATCTCTTTTTCTAAAAATTCCTTACATACGTTGGATACATTTGTTGCGGTAGATAACCCTTCCCGATAATGACGAACTCTATTTACAATTAGGGAAAGTGGTATATTTTCATCTTCAAGATGTATAAATTTAATCATCGCGTACGCGTCCGTTATAGCTGTTGGTTCTGGCGTGGTAATGATAAATATTTCATGGGCAGACAATAAAAATTGAAGACTGTTGATGGATATCCCGGCACCAATATCAAAGAAGATATAATCATATTTTGCTAAGGAAGAAATCTGTTGAATAAAATAGTCTAGTTTTAGTTGATCCATAGAGAAAATTTCTGTTAACCCGGAACCCCCGGAAACAAAGGATAATCCTAAAGGTCCCTCGACAATGATCTCTTCAATGGGCAGTGTATCCTGCAACATATCTACAATGGAATATGATGAAGTTATTCCAAGTAAAATATCAACGTTGGCCATTCCAATATCTAAATCAATAATGAGGACTTTTTTTCCGTGATTCTGAAGCCCCAATGCAAAGTTAATTGTAAAACTGGACTTCCCAACACCACCTTTTCCACTCGCGACCGCTACAACTTTTGTTTCTATTTTCTCTTCACTGTTGTCCAATGCTCTTTTCATTTTTACTCGTAGATCCGCTGCTTGATCATTCATCGTATGGTCATCTCCTTACTACATGATTGACCACCATTTCCGATGTTGGCACTAAAATATCATCGGGAACGTTTTGTCCGTTTGTTATATAGGAATATCCAAGTTTATAATCTGCAAAGACGTTAACCATAACACCGAAAGTATCCGTTTCATCTGCTTTTGTAAAAATGACTTTATCAATTTCAATCAATTGAAACTGCTCAATTATTTTTTTCATATCACGATATTTTGAAGTGAGGGATAGAACTAGATGTGTCTCCATCTCATTTGAAAAGTCGATTACTTTACGTAGTTGCTCTACATAAATAGTATTTCGGAAATTTCTCCCAGCTGAATCAACTAAAATAAAGTCATAATCCTTTAATTTATTCTTCGCCAACTGAAAGTCTTCCACTGAATATGCCACTTCCACCGGCGCATTTAAAATCTCTCCATAAGTTTTTAGTTGATTAATTGCAGCAATACGATAAGTATCGGTCGTAATAAATGCTACCTTCTTTTTATCCACTAGGGCAGCCTTTGCTGCAATTTTTGCTAGAGTCGTTGTCTTTCCTACACCTGTTGGACCAACTAAGTTTAAAAATCGTTTATTATAGGAAAATGGACCACAATCTATGGATTGAATGTATTCCTTTAACCCCTCTTTTAGCCAATGTAATAATTCCGTTTCACTTTTTCTTTCTCCCGATTGTGAATACCACCGCTTAACCAGATTATCCATGATGTTAATACGGTGTACATCTCCAATTTCTTGGGAGCAAAGAATGTCATTTAATTCCTTTAAATAACCAGGGTAGTTTTCCATGGACAACCTTTGATGTTGAATCATTTTTTTTAGCTCAGTAATTTCATCCTTCCACTCACTATTATTTTGTTCTGATCTTCTCTTTGCTGAAGATGAAAGGGTATTTTGCTGTCCTTTTAATTTCTTCCTTTCCTTCGGCTGAGGCTTTGGATCAATGGCAGCAATAACTTCTATTTTTTTCTTAGTAAAGAATCCTAGAAATCCACCTGTATCAATGTTCTTTGAATTGAGTATAACTGCATTGCTTCCCAATTCTTCTTTTACCTTTGTCATAGCTTCCGGCATTGTATTGGCTATTATTTTTTTTACCTTCATGAGACATTCACCACCCCGACACTTTGAACTTCAATATGTGACTCTAATTCATTATAGGAAAGTACTGGTATTTGTGGAATGTACCGTTCCAATAAATGCCTAATATACATTCTCACAGCAGGAGAACATAATATAATTGGCATTTGACCCGTTTCTTGCATTCTATCAATTTCTCCCATGGTATGTTCGATAATCGTCTGCATCGTAGACGGGTCTAAGTTAAGGAAACTCCCATGTTCTGTTTGCTGAACGGCATCTGCAACCATTTTTTCAACCGTTCCACTTACTGTAATCACATATAATGTTTCTCCATCTGGCACATATTGCTTTGTAATTTGCCTGGACAAAGATTGTCTTACATATTCTGTTAATAAATCAGTATCTTTTGTCATTTGTCCATAATCTGCCAATGTCTCAAAGATAATCGGCAGATTTCGAATGGACACTTTTTCTTTTAACAGGTGACTCAATACCTTTTGAATTTCTCCGGTTGACAAGGGATTAGGAGTAACCTCTTCCACAAGAGTAGGATATGTTTCATTTAAATGGTCAATCAGTTGTTTTGTTTCTTGTCTTCCTATTAATTCGTGTGCGTGCCGTTTTACAACTTCGGTTAAATGGGTGGATACGACCGAGGGAGGGTCCACTACGGTGTATCCTGCTAACTCTGCCTGTTCTTTCAAGTCTTCTGATATCCAAATAGCTGGTAAACCAAAGGCAGGTTCAAGTGTTTCTATTCCTACAATATTTTCATCATCTACCCCTGGGCTCATCGCCATAAAATGATCCAGTAAGAGTTCTCCCTTTGCCACTTCATTCCCTTTGATTTTAATAGAATATTCGTTTGGCTGAAGTTGTATATTATCACGGATTCTAATAACCGGAACAATCATTCCCATTTCTATGGCCAATTGTCTACGAATCATCACTACACGATCTAATAAGTCTCCCCCTTGATTTGCATCTGCCAATGGAATCAATCCGTATCCAAATTCAAATTCAATGGGATCAATTTGTAAAAGGCTCACGACACTCTCAGGTGATTTTATTTCATTCTCTATTTCCTCTTGTTCTCCGTCCCCATCGGGAAAATCCTCAACTTTTGAATCGTTTCGGATCAGTAAAAATCCTCCCACTACCAATAAACCACCAACAATCGTTGTTACGAAGGAATCAATTGGAGTAAAGAATCCTAATAAGGCTATGGTTCCACCGGCCACATATAGCATCTTTGGATAAGCCAATAATTGCTTTGTAATATCATGCCCGAGATTTCCCTCCGAGGCAGCACGAGTGACGACAATACCTGTTGCAGTTGATATAAGTAACGCTGGAATCTGACTGACAAGACCATCCCCAACCGTCAAAAGTGTATATTTCCCAGCAGCCTCTCCTATCGCTAGTCCCTCCTGCATCATTCCTATCACTAGTCCGAAGATAATATTTATTAATACGATGACAATCCCTGCTATGGCGTCCCCTTTAACAAATTTACTGGCACCATCCATGGAACCGTAAAAATCAGCTTCTTGTTCTATTTTTTTTCTCCGCTCTCTCGCTTCAATGTCTGAGATAATACCTGCATTCAAATCAGCATCTATACTCATTTGTTTTCCTGGCATTGCATCCAGTGTAAATCTGGCACCAACTTCGGAAACCCTCTCCGCCCCTTTGGTGATAACGATAAACTGGATAACAATTAAGATAATAAAAACAACAAATCCTACTAGAGCATTCCCTCCAACAACAAACTGTCCAAAAGTTTCGATTACATTCCCTGCATTTCCCTGATTTCCAAGGATCGCCCTCGTGGTAGAAACATTTAGTCCAAGCCGGAATAAAGTGATCAACAACAGTAGAGTTGGAAAAATAGAAAACTGCAACGGCTCCCTTGTATTCATGGAGACTAGAATAATTAATAGGGCAATTGATATATTAATAATAATTAAGAAGTCAATCATTCCAGTTGGAAGAGGAATAATTAACATGATGACAATAAGGATAACTCCTAATAAAATACTAAAATCTCTGACTGCCATGTTACCCTCTCCTTCCCCCAACATCGTGTATCGTTATACTTTGTTTTGTATTCGATACACATATGCGAGCACCTCAGCAACCGCCTTAAACAGTTCTTCTGGTACTTGGTCACCAATCTCCCCCTGACTGTAAAGTGCCCGGGCTAATGGTCTATTTTCAACCGTAATAACATCATTATGTTTTGCAATACTAATAATTTTTAGTGCGATATAGTCAACACCTTTTGCTATGATTACTGGTGCTTCCATTTTGCTATTGTCGTATTTTAATGCAACGGCATAATGAGTAGGATTTGTAATCACAACATCTGCTTTTGGAACTTCCTGCATCATTCTGCTCATAGCCATTTGACGCTGTTTTTCTTTTATTTTTGACTTAATGAGGGGATCCCCCTCTGTTTTCTTGTACTCATCCTTCACGTCTTGTTTAGACATTCGGATATTTTTTTCATGATCGTACTTTTGGTACATATAATCGAGCACCGCTAAAAAAATTAACAGTATTGCTACCCCTAATCCCATATAGACGGTTAGATTTCCGACCATTCGGATTCCATCCTTGAGCGAGTACATGGAGAGCTTTAAAATATCATCTATATACACCCACAAAATACTGAAGGATACTATTCCAACTAAGATTATCTTGAGCATTGATTTTAAGAATTCCACTAAAGCCCTAATGGAAAAAATACGTTTTGCCCCTTTAATGGGGTCTATTTTTTCTAATTTCATTTTTATTGCCTCTGGAGCAATAAGAAAGCCAACTTGAAGATAATTACTGAAGATTCCTGCAATCATGGCGATAAACATGATAGGCGCCACTACCATGACTGCCTGGTAAGTATATTCTAAAAACATTGCCTGAACATTCTCTTCCGTCAGTTCGAGCAGCAAATATTCTTGAAAGCTAAATCCCATAATTGAAAGGAGTTGCTCTGATGCAAATGGACCGATGAACAAAAATGATAAAAAAACAAATAATAATATAAATGCAGTATTCACATCGGTACTCTTTGCTACCTGACCTTTATCCCTTGATTCCTTCCGTTTTTTAGGAGTTGCTTTCTCTGTTTTCTCTTGAGAAAAATATTGTAAATCTAGTGAGAGATACATTTTCTAAATCCCTCCATAAAGTTGCATCAACGTACGCATTGTTAACGTCATTGTTTCAATAAGGTGTTGAACAAGAACGAAAAATGGTGCCATTACCAAAAACAGCATAATGAAACCTGCAATGATCTTTAACGGCAGTCCCACCACAAATACATTGACCTGTGGAACCGTTCTGGAAATAATTCCTAATGCAACATCGATCAAAAATAAAGATCCAACAAGGGGCATCGCCATTTGAAAGGCAATAATGAACATTGTATTAAAACTTGTTACAACAAAGTTAAGAACGTTTCGATCACCAAATGGCAAAAACAATTGATCCATCGGAACAAAAAGATAGCTATAATAAACCCCGTCCAAGAGAAGATGATGAGCATCGGTTGCTAATAAAAATAGGAGAGCAAACGTATATAAATATCCACCCGTCAAAGGACTCTGGGCACCTGTTTGCGGATCGATAACATTAGCGATCATAAAACCCATTTTTATATCGATAAATCCACCTGCCACTTGGATTGCATATAACATGGCCATCGCCAGTAACCCTACCGATAATCCCATAAGTACTTCTTTTATAATTAATAAATAGAAATAATAGTTCACTTCCAATAGTGGCCAATCTCCACTAAAAAACATAATCCATGAAAGAAAAACTGATAGTCCCACTTTCATAGAAGCTGGGATATTCTGATAGGAGAAAAAAGGCAATGTGATCATGAATGCTGAAATTCGTACTAGAATTAATAGAAATGCCGGAAACCACTGAAATAACTCTAACATTCCCTTACCCTACAAACTGATGCAAGTTGCTAAAGATTTGCTGGGCAAAACTTAGTGCATGGGAAAGCATCCAAGGTCCGAAAATGATTAGTGCAAGGAGTACGCCAACTATTTTTGGAATAAATGCTAAAGTTTGCTCTTGAATCTGTGTTGTAGCCTGAAAAATACTAACGATCAAGCCAATTCCCAGTGCTGTAATCAGGAGTGGTCCAGCGATTACCAACACAGTGAATATCCCTCTTTCAGCTAACGAAATTACCATCTCAGATGACATTGACATCACACCTTTTAAAAACTTAATAGTAAAGAACGGACAACTAAATGCCACCCATCAACCATGACAAAAAGTAAAATTTTAAACGGTAAAGCAATCATGACAGGGGGAAGCATCATCATTCCCATAGACATTAGAACACTTGCCACAACCATATCAATTACCAAAAAGGGTACGAAAATCATAAACCCAATCTGAAAAGCTGTTTTCAATTCACTTATTGCAAATGCGGGAACCATCGCAGTTAATGGAATATCATCTAACGTTTCAGGCCGCGGCAATCCTGCATACCCCATAAACAACGCTAAATCCTTTTCCCTCGTGTGTTTTGCCATAAATTCTTTAATAGGTAATGCAGCCGCATCGAAAGCCTCTTCTTGCGACATCTCCCCTTCAAAAAGTGGCTGTAATGCCATTTCGTTCACTTCTGAGAACACAGGAGCCATAATAAAAAATGTAATAAATAGTGCGAGACCAACTATTACTTGATTTGGAGGCATTTGCTGGGTTGCCAGACCCGTACGGACAAAAGAAAGTACAATTACAATCCTCGTAAAACAAGTCATTAATATTAAAATACTTGGTGCTAGTGATAGTACTGTTAATAGAAGTAATAATTGCACAGTAGCTGTGAGATTTCCAGGCTCTTCACTGAATATATCTAGAGCAGGAATCTGTATCATAGAAACTATCTCTATCATTTATCTTTCTCCTTCAAGGCGGAGTAAAGTTTCTCTTGTGACTCCTTGACACCTTTTAACTCCTTTTTAAAAAGGGACTGGAACGACTTATCCTCCGTAACTGTAGATCGATAAAACGTTTCCTTCACCCAGTTGGTCAGTTTCGTAACCGGTTGTTCCAAAACATCATGGGACCTTTGATCGTCCAGTAAATTTTGAATCTCATCTGGATCATTAATTTCTTTTAATAGATTCACTGTATCCCCAACACCAACTATAAAAATTTTACTCCCAATTCGAACCATTTGAACGGATCGATTGGATCCTAAAGCTACCCCTCCGATTCCTTCAATCGTAGAATTATTTCGAAAAGAACGACTTCGATTATTGATAAATTTCAGAAGGGCATAGATTAGAACGATGACAAAAGCCAATGCCAGAAACATCTGTAAAGACAAGAAGAATAAGTTCTGGTCCGTCCCTCCCCCCATTAGTTCCTCTTGATTTGTTTCTTCTTCTTCAAGACTGTCGTAAGGTGGAACATCATCTGCATCCGTTTCGCCTAAGTCTAAATCCCTTTCTCCGTTGAACATATTACCAACTGTTCCATTTCCAGTATTCCAATTTACTTCACCAAAAACGGTGGTTGGAAACAGAAGAAGGATAAGTGTGATAACAATGATGACTGGTTTTATATATATCTTTCTGTTCAAATGACACACTCCTTTAGAGCAATTATCCTAATGTTTTATTAATTGCCTCTAATACACGCTCTGCTTGGAAAGGTTTAACGATAAAATCTTTTGCACCTGCTTGGATGGCATCTATTACCATTGCCTGTTGTCCCATAGCAGAGCACATGATGACCTTTGCATTAGGATCGTGCTTTCTGATTTCCTTTAAAGAGGTAATGCCGTCCATTTCAGGCATAGTAATATCCATAGTTACTAGTTCAGGGGAATGTTCCTTATACATATCAACTGCTTGCGCTCCGTCCCCCGCTTCTGCTATTACTTCAAATCCATTTTTTGTTAAAATATCTTTTATCATCATTCTCATAAATGCTGCATCATCAACTATTAATACTTTTACTGACATCTGAATATCCTCCTCTGTAAATAACTGGATACACTTAAAGCTTACGGATTCTTTCTGTTTTACTCACTATATCCGTTACTCTAACTCCAAAGTTTTCATCAATGACAACTACTTCTCCTTTTGCGATCAAACGATGGTTCACTAAAATATCTACTGGTTCACCTGCCAGTTTATCCAGTTCAATGATAGACCCTTGAGCTAATTCAAGAATTTCCTTGATGGAACGTTTCGTTCTTCCTAATTCCACCGTCACTTCCAATGGAATATCTAATAACATTTCTAAATTCTTCGTTTCTGTTTCCCCAAGGGAAGTGGGATTAAAGCTTGCAAAAGCAGCTGGTTGAACATTTGCAGACCGTACCGGTTGTCTTGGACTTGATGTTAAATGTTGATTTACTTCTGCCCGGTCATTTCGATTATTTCGATTATCAAGGTACATATGATTATCACTCATATCACCAATAACCTCCATTTCCTCCGGTGGCACATTTTCTTTTTTCACACCCTGCTTTTCGTTCTCGTCCTCCTTTAGTTGGATCGAATCCGAATTTCCTTCTGGATTCATTAGTTGCTCTACTAATTTTTTACAGAAATTCACTGGAATTAACTGCATGATCTTTGAATCTATAATATCTCCAACTCTTAGATTGAAGGATATATTGACAATGACATCCTCTTCCTCAGAAAAAAAATGATGTTCCGGTGAATTTTGCAAATTTAAAACATCAATTCCCGGAGGAGAAATATCTACCCGTTTATTAAAGATAGTAGACATGGAAGTGGATGCGGAACCCATCATTTGATTCATTGCTTCCTGTACAGCACTGATTTCCATTTCCCCTAAGTTCTCATTTACATTAGTACCGTCATTTCCTAACATTAAATCTGCGATGACAGCTGCATCCTTTGTTTTAATGACAAGTAAATTCATTCCTTGAAAACCAGATGTATACTCCACAGAGATCGCTACATGAGGTTTTGGAAACTCGAGGTGTAACTCATCTTTTTTAACAATGGAAACCTTTGGTGTTGTAATATCCACTTTTTGATTCAGTAAAGTGGATAGTGCTGTAGCAGCACTTCCAAAGGAGATATTCCCGATTTCTCCAATTGCATCGGTCTCGATACTAGATAAATAATTTTCTGTCAGTAATGCTTTATTATCATTACTTTCCTCATCGTCCATTGAAAACCCATTTAACAAGGCGTTGATCTCCTCTTGTGATAACATATCATCACTCATTCGTTTCTCCCCCCTCTATCATGTGATCAGTTATTTGAACAGCTATTTTTGTTTTTACTTTACCAGGCTGTCCTAGAAATTTTGGATGTTCTCCTACACAAATAAGTAATGGATCTTCAATTAATTGGTCCAATTCAATGATGTCGTCTCGATCAAGATTTAAAAATTCCTGAATCGTAATCTGTGACTTTCCTAGTTCCACCACCACATCCAATGATGCTTTCTTTACATTAGACTTGATCGATTCCAATTCTATTGGTTCACGCTCCTTTTTCTTTTGTTGCATCCAGAGATGAACTGATAGCTTTGGTAAAATCGATTCTATGACCACATGTGGTAAACAAATATTTATCATTCCCGACGTTTCCCCTATAACTGTTGAAAGGGAAATTACTACGACCGTTTCATTAGGAGAAACGAGTTGTAGAAACTGTGGGTTTACTTCCAATTCATCCATATAAGGATCCATATCCACAACCGATTCCCACGCTTCTCGAAAAGTGTCTAATTTCTTTTGGAAAAGCTGAGAGAGTATTTTCGTTTCAATTTCCGTTAATGTTTCCACTTTATTTACAGCTTTTCCTTGGCCTCCCAACATGCGGTCTAACATGGCGTATGCTACATTCGGATTAATTTCCATCACGAATCTACCATCAAGTGGTGTTGGCTCAAACACGTTTAATAAAGTCATCTTCGGAACAGAACGAATGAACTCATCATATGGTAACTGATCTACGGACGCTACGGAAATTTGTACAAATGTCCGTAACTGTGCTGATAATTGTGTTGTCAATAATCGGGCAAAATTCTCATGTATTCTTGTTAAACTTCGGATTTGATCCTTAGAAAAACGTAAAGCTCTCTTAAAATCGTATACTTTTATTTTTTTCTCTGATTCTTCTTTCTTCAGTTCCTCTGCATCCATTTCGCCAGTTGATAATGCAGATAATAGAGCATCTATTTCCCCTTGGGATAATACATCTGCCACCCTAGAACCACCTCTCCTTTGTTCCACTCTTGATGGCTTTTTATTGAATCACTCGTTGGTTCATATAGACATTAATGACCGAACCAGACTGCATGATTTCATTAATTCTTTTTTGAATTTGATCCTCAATTTGCCGAATACCATCTGATCCGCGGAAATCACTTTCCTTTAAATCTGAGAGTTCCTGAATGATGATATTTTCCACTTGAAAGTCTCTTTTTTGAATCTCATTTCTAGCCCTTTCACTATCCATTTCAATGACAAATTGAGTACGAATGACATTATTAGATAAGAGATTCGTCGTAATTTGATCTGTTTCATACGAAACTTTTAATATATCATCAATCGTTCTTTCTTGTTCCTGTGCACTAGTCTCCTGAAAAAAATGGGTATATAGAACAAGGGTTAAAACCCCAAGGAGTGACATGGCAACAAGAATGATTAACATAATACTGAGGAGGCGATTTTTTTTCACTTTTTCTCACCCTCCTGTGTATTCCATTGCCCCTTTATTTGAATGGAGGTGAGGCCGACCTGCTGATAAAAGGATTGTACCTTTACTGCCACATCATCTTCTGATTCCTTTACAACAAGCTTTTTACCATTTGTTAATGTAATGGTTGTGTCAGGAAATGCTTGTATTTGTTCGATATATAACGCATTTAAAGTAAACGTCTGATTGTTTAGTCTTGTTAATTGAATCATATCTAAGTGTGGCTACACCCTTCTAAATGCCGTAGCCCTCCCCCCCCTTTTTTTAATAAATGGGTTGGCTTAGTGATTTCCACTAAGCCGTTTATAACTTGACACTGCTAATTAATTTGTTGAAACGGAATTTATACTATTATCGTTTTAAGTTAACAAGTTCTTGAAGGATCTCGTCAGAAGTAGTAATGATTCGCGTATTTGCCTGAAACCCCCGTTGGGAAACTATCATTTCTGTAAATTCCTCTGACAGATCCACATTTGACATCTCTAACGCCGCCCCAGTTAAGGAACCCCTTCCCCCATCTCCAGGAAAACCTACTTGTGGCATCCCGGAGTTATTCGAAACTCGGTACGTATTGTCACCTGATTTCGTTAGTCCACCTGGATTATTGAAGGTAGCAAGGGCAAGTTGTCCTAAGAGACGGACCTCTCCATTCGAGAAAACGCCATTAATCTCTCCCGTACTAGATATATTAAAACTTTCCAGTGTTCCATCAATATTTCCGTTCACCTGGTAAATATCCACATTAGAGTTACGGTCGTATTGTGTAATTTGTGAAAGGTTGAGATTAAAAGTAACATTATTAATATTTGGATCATTAAACTGTAATGTTAACGTCGTATTGTCATTCGCAAGATTCCCACTTGTGAATGTTAACGTTCCATTCGTTCCCCCAGTAACTTCTGCACTGTCAGAAGAGATAGTATAGGACCATTCGTTGTTATTGTCCTTCGTAAACGTAACTTCCATAAGGTGAGGTCTTCCAATTTCATCAACCACATAAAATTCCACTCTTCTTGATTCACCTGTTGCCAATTCCGAGTCCAAATTTCCACGAATAAGAGCCTCAGTAGTAGCTTGTGGAGGCATTGTCATTCCTGCTGATATTGCAAGATTACCTATACCACCAGCCTCATTAATATTCCCATTTGCACCTACTCCGTACCCTTGAACAAACATTCCATTTGCCGTCACTAAATTACCGGCCTGATCGAGGTAGAAATTTCCAGCTCTAGTATAATTGGATTGATTTCCATCATTTACGATAAAGAATCCATCTCCAGTAATACCAATATCTAAATCTCTTCCTGTTGTTTGAAGAGAACCTTGTGTTTGTATCGTATCAATCGATGCTAACGTACTTCCAAGCCCCATTTGAATTGGGTTTGTTCCCCCTCGATTTTCTGTCGGGGTACTTGCACCAGAAAGTTGTTGACTGACGAGATCTTGGAATGTTACTCGCCCCTTTTTATAACCAAAGGTATTAACATTCGCAATATTATTTCCGATAACATCCAGTTTTGTCTGGAAGTTTCGCATTCCGCCTATTCCAGAGTACATGGCACGTAACATATTAAAAACTCCTCTCCGATCATTAGTTGCTGTATCCTTCATTCAACAGCATACGGCTTCCTTTCGGTCCAGCCGTTTTTTAATCCATTAAAATAGCCCCATTTATATTTGTAAATAACTGTGCCTGAGCTTCTTCCCGGTCCATTGCTGTAATAACAGTTTTATTTTTGGCACTGATTACCAGGGCAGCATTATGGGTAATAACGAGGGAATCGTTAACTCCTTTTCGGCTAGCTTCCACCACTTTTTCCTGTATTCGTTCCCAGGTTTCAGAACTGATATGAATACCCCGCTCTTGCAATCTTTTTTCTGCATGCTTGGATACTTTTATTCCTGTTGCACTCTCCATTGTCTTCTGTAATACAGATTCAAATGTTGAAGAAGTTACATTACCTGGTTTTACTTTTGGTGCAGCGGGTTTTATAGGGCCGTGCTGCAGGTGATGGGGCATAATTTTATAACTCATTATCCACACCTCCATCTTTCTTCACTACAAATTGGGGTTCGTAACTGATTGAACATCTTTAACTGAAATCGTATACGTATTATCAATTAATAGCTCAGCCAATCCATTTTTGAATTTCACAGTTGTGACAACGCCTTCCATTTTCTCTTTCCGAAGTACACCATCATCCCCCATCTTTTCCCGTTCCCAAGAAACCTCTTTCCCGATTAGTTCACTATGTGAGATGAAATGGGATTGCTGTTGTTGATCAATAAATTTTTGCAAGTTCGTATTCATGTTTGTCATTTGCTCTAATGCTGTGAATTGAGCCATTTGTGCAATAAATTCCTTATCTTCCATTGGATTAAGGGGGTCCTGATTTTGTAGTTGAGTAATGAGAATCCTAAGAAAAGCGTCCTTATCTAAATCCCCTGTATTCCTTTGTTGCTGTCGCATCTGGTAGTCTGAAAGATACAGGCTGTTTGTAATTGAGTTTGTCACTAATTTCACCTTCTTTAAACTTCCAGATTAATAGTTTCTTGTAAAAAATCGAAAAAGGCATCGTCTTCTTCCTTTTCTGTTTGTTGTTCATGTGGGGGTTTTTGCGATTGTTGTTGTTGACCCCGTTGTTCCCCTTGTTGATCTCTAAGGGTGTTTTGCTGTGTCTGTTGTTGAGTTACCTCGATTCGATCCACTTGAAGTTGCTGAGTTTGAAAAGCTTGTCTTAACTGATTCATTTGACCTTCAAGCAGTTCCCTGGCAACAGTGGTGGTTGTCATCATTTTCGCTACTATGACCCCATTCACTTGTTGAATTGTTATATCTAACCGCCCAAGGGACTGAGGATGTAGTTTGATACTTAATTGCTTTATCCCATTACTTAACTGCTGAAATTGACTACGGTCTAATGCCTGTTGAAATTGACGAAAAATTTGTTGTTCCGAGACTTTATCTCCACGATTTCCACTATGGAGAAAAAGTTGCTGTACCTTGGACATATGGGAATTACTATGATCCATTGAGAAAAAGATAGGTTTTTCAGTGCTTTTTTGACGACTTTTTTCTAGACCCCCGAGTAAATTGTTCAAACTGCTTTTTCTATTGAACATATTTTGCAATTGGTCCAGTTGACTTACAGTTTGACGATTTCCTTCCACAGGTATCGGCTCTTTTAAATAGTGAATAACTTGTTCCATTAAAGGACGAAACATCGTCCTGTCTCCCTCAACGACATTAATGAAAAATGTCTGTTGGACTAAGGGTTCTAAAACGGTGATCATTTGCGATATCTCTGTTAAATCAAATTTGGAACTATCGTTTTCCTCCATAACCGTAAATGCACTTATTAATGCAAGGAGATGAAGAGGATCTTCCTTTGAACCGATAGATGTAACGAACTCTTCTAAATCCTCACCTCGATCCAATAATCCAGTCAATTCCTCCACATACTTTAGAAAAGTAGTATAGATCTCATTGCTTTCTAAGTCTTCGTTCCATAGGTGATAGAGTTCGTTTTCCAACAAAAGTTCTTGAAGCTTCTCCTGTAGTTCCTCTCCACCACTATTCTCAGTTTGTATTGGTGCAAGTTTAGACTGTGTATCAGCATTGTTGGAATACAAACCATCTAAAATCTTTAAGAAGGAAGTGTCTTTTTCCCCCTCAGAATGATGACCTTCTCCGTTTGGATTCCAGTTTGGCTGTACCATTTGTGACAAAAATACATTAATCGCCCCACTCATTTTTATCTCACCCCCTTTCAATAATCTAATACTAATTTGATAATTTACTTATTAATTCCGCGGCTTTTCCAGGATCAACCCTGCTTAATATTTGCGCACGTGAATCCAACTTCATGATCCTTAAGTACATTACTGCCTCATCTTCAGCCATCTCACTTACAATTAGTGCTGCTTTCGATGCGGTCATTGTTTCTAAAGTTCTCACCACATCACTCAACTCTGCACGGTTTTCTTCAGTAGTGGTTTCCTGGTCCTGTTCCGTTTCTTCGGTATTTAATAATTGTTGGACTTGTGCTTCTAAATCAGTAATTAACTCTTCTTTTTGTTGAATTTGCTGCTCTAACTGATTTATTGTTGATAAAAAGTTAGCATTTTCGTCTTGTAATTGAGTTATTGTCTCTTCGTATTCGATGGGGTCAAGAGTTACCTCCTCTGTATCTTCCACAAATGGCAAGAAGGTAACAGTCTTTTTCAATGTTTCCCCAACATTCACATCAAAAAAGTTCAAAAACGCAACTGCTAGGATAATTGCAAATATAGCGGGTATGATGATTAACATGAAAAATACTTGCCATTTACTTTGAACTTCGTCTTTACTCATTCTTTCACCCTATTCACCGGTTCAAATATTGTTGGACTGATACTTCATCGAGAAATTTGTTTTCCAGTTGCTTTTGATTCCATTCGAATTGCTCGTGTTTTTTTTCTTTGATTTTTTCAAACTTCTTTACGTCAACAGCAGATGCCATTAAGTGAAGGTGACTTTCGTTCATGGCACTCCTTGCCATTTGTGTCGATTGTTGTAATCTGTCAATCTGGAGTTCCAAAAAACGTACGTTTTCCTGAGTTTGCTGTATTTCAGATATGGGCACACCATTCGAAATCTTTCTCTCATAGATTTCCAGGAGATCTTCCTTTTTCTTTAAATGATTGTATAGTTCCGTTGCCACATCTTCGAATTTTTTTAAAGCCTCCCTATATACCAATTGGTCTTCTGTTTTTTGGTGCTCTTTCACTTCTAAGACCTTTTGGAGTGTAAATTGAAACGTCATCACATTACCCCCTTGGAAATTCTGAGATTAATTGATTCATCACATCTTCATAGGTAACTTTTTCGTTAACTTCCTGCTTTAAAAATTCGATGATTGATGGATAACGCATGATTGCTTCATCCACAACTTTATTAGTCCCCCGTTTATAAGCTCCAATGTTGATCAAATCTTCCGTATCGTGGTAACTGGCCAGTAACGTTCTTAGGTGGTCTGCAGCATTCCGGTGTTCGTCTGAAACAATCTCATTCATAATTCGACTGATACTCGTTAATACATTTATGGCTGGAAATTGTCCTTTATTAGCTAGTTTCCTGTCTAGTACTAAGTGCCCGTCTAATATTCCCCGAACTGTGTCCGATATGGGTTCATTCATATCGTCCCCATCAACAAGTACTGTATAAAAAGCAGTGATGCTGCCAAACTCATTTGTCCCGCTTCGTTCTAGTAATCTTGGTAAAAGGGCAAATACTGATGGGGTATAACCTTTCGTTGTAGGGGGTTCCCCTGTCGCTAAACCAATTTCACGTTGTGCCATTGCAACTCTAGTAACAGAATCCATCATTAACGTGACATTCAACCCCTGGTTCCTAAAAAATTCTGCAATTGCCGTAGCAGTCATTGCTCCTTTTATTCTCATGAGTGCAGGCTGGTCGGATGTTGCTACGATAACAATAGAATTTTGTAATCCATCGACCCCTAGGTCCCTTTCAACAAAATCCCTAACCTCACGTCCCCGTTCACCAATAAGAGCGATAACGTTAATATCTGCATCCGAGTTTTTCGCAATCATTGCCATTAGCGTACTTTTTCCAACACCACTTCCTGCAAAAATCCCCACACGCTGTCCTTTCCCAACTGTAAATAATCCATCGATTGCCCTAACCCCTAAACTCATTGGTTCAGTTATCCTTGGTCGTGATAAAGGATTTGGTGGTGGATTATCTGTGGGAAAAGCAATTCTTCCATTTTCCATCTCCGCCTCATCCAATGATCTTCCTAACCCATCTACCACTTTCCCAATTAAACTTGTTCCGATTTTTATTTGAAGAGGTTTATTTGTTCCTTCTACTAAGCTGCCAGGTGCAATTTCCTGAATAGTATCAAATGGCATTAATAAAACATTTTCATCACGGAAACCCACCACTTCCACCATCACTTTCCGAAAGGTGGGCGAGCCTACATGAATATAACAAATCTCACCTATGGATACTTTTGGGCCTTTGGATTCAATCATTAATCCTACGACTTGGGTCACCTTTCCATAATGGACAAAGGACTTGATGGAATGGACTTCCTGTATTAATTGACTAAGCTTCATAGTGTTGACCTTCTTTAAGTTTTTCATAAAGAATACGTTTTATTTCTTTTAACTGACTGTCTACACTTGCCTCCACTTGACCAAATGGTGTCTCGATGATGCATGCATTTTCCTTCAGAGAATGATCAGGGAATATATAGAGAGCATTTGTATGTAAAGCCAGCTGCTTCAATTCATGCTGGTGCTGACTTGTGATTTCGTATTGTTTTGGATGAACAAGAATTTTCACCTCTTCGTGTCCCCTCACTTCCTCAACCGCTTCCTTCAGGAGGTGTAGCCACGCTTGTGGATTCTCTTCTAGTGTTTTCCCGATTATTTTCTCTGCAAGTTCAACTGCTAAATCCAACATGATTGTCTCTGATTCTTCGATACGTTTATAATAGTCTTCCTTCGCTTTCGTAATGATTTGTTGTGATTCTTTAATGTTAGCCTCATACTCCAGTTTTCCTTGCAATAAACCGTCATTATACCCATTTTGTTGCCCCTGTTGCTCTGCCTCCCTGAAAACTCTTTCCCTTTCCCCTTCTAGTTGTAATTGAGATGCTTCCAACTCCTCTTTCCAAACTTTAATTTGTTGTTTCGCATCTTCCATCATCTGATTGGCCTGTTTCTCCGTTTCTTTCAATACCCTTTCTTGTTCTAAATAGTGACCTTCATGGCCTGGTATGGAAGATTTGTTATTATAATTATCTTGTTCCATAGGCAATGTGAGTGTCCTTATTTTAATTGTTTTAGAATCCACTTGTTTATTGTTTGTATGCGATTTAATCACTTTAGACAATGATATCATCCCCTCCACCTCGGGCAATGACAATTTCACCGGCATCTTCCAACCTTCGTATTACCCCTACGATACGAGTTTGTGCTTCTTCCACATCCCGAAGTCGAACTGGACCCATAAACTCCATCTCTTCCTTAAAGGTTTCTGCCATCCGTTGTGACATATTACTAAACACAGTTTCTTTCACTTCTTCACTTGCCACTTTAAGAGCTAATTGAAGGTCCTCATTTTCAACATCACGGATCACACGTTGAATCGAACGGTTGTCAAGGGTGACGATGTCTTCAAATACAAACATCCGTTTTTTAATTTCCTCCGCCAATTCAGGATCTTGGATTTCCAGAGCATCTAAAATCGTTCGTTCTGTACTACGATCTACACTATTCAACACTTCTACCACCGATTCTATTCCACCGGCCTGAGTATAGTCCTGAGTAACTGTGGCGGATAATTTCCGTTCCAGAATGTTTTCCACTTCATTTACGATTTCCGGTGAAGTACTATCCATTAATGCAATTCGTCTTGCCACATCCGCTTGAACCCCTTGAGGAAGTGATGACAGAATTTGTCCCGCCTGTTCACTGTCTAAATACGATAAAATGAGAGCAATCGTTTGTGGATGCTCATTCTGAATGAAATTTAAGATCTGTGTGGGATCTGCCTTTCGTGCAAAATCAAAAGGTCTCACTTGTAGAGTGGATGTAAGGCGATTGATTATTTCCATCGCTTCCTCTTGACCTAACGCCTTTTCCAATACATTTTTTGCGTATCCAATTCCACCTTGAGTAATGTAGTCTTGTGCAATCGCTAACTGGTGAAATTGTTGTAAAACTTCATCTTTCGTTTCGTTATCGACCTTTCGGACCCCAGAAATCTCTAGTGTTAACTTTTCAATTTCCTCTTCCGTTAAATGTTTATAAATTCTTGCAGATATATCCGGACCTAAAGATATGAGTAATATTGCAGCTTTCTCTTTTCCTGTTAATTGCTTTTTTTTCGCCACTACTCTTCCCCCTAGTCCTCTGATAGCCAAGTTCGTATTAGTTTAGAAAACTCGTCTGGTTTCTCCCGCGCCAGTTTTTCAAGTTGCATTCGACGTGCCCTCTCCTCTGAATTCCTTTCTTCAATGGGAGGCATTTCAAATTCCGATGGTTCTTCCGTCTCTTCCTCTTCCGTCTCCTCCACTTTTTTACTTCTTCGGAATAAGAGGAACAGTAATACTATAATAAAGAGGACAAGGGCACCTACGATAAAGTACCATGAAGGAATGCCTGTTGGAGGCTCTTCTAGATTCACTTTACCGAAAAATGGTTGAGATGATACAAAAATACGGTCCTGAAAATCTTGTTGCTCCCAACCGTCTGTATATTCCATGTCAATGGATGTTCTAACTATTTGACTAAGTATTTGCTGTATATCATTAATTCTTTCAAAAGGGAGTGATTGAGGATCATCAGGATCAGGTGGTTCCACCATCACCTGAATACCAATATCTCTAATCTTATATGGACTTTCCACAATCTCTCTCTGAATCCGATTAAAATCATTATTTATTCTTTCTTCTATTCGTTCGTAATCCCCTGCATTCCCAGTAGCCCCTCCCGGATAACCTGGCACGTCATCTTCACCAGTTCCAGGAATTCCACCTTCTGGAACATCATCACCGGTGTAGGTCTCTGTAATCCTTTCAACACTCACTGCTATTCCAGACATATTTTCTTCATCAACAGGTGTTACAAGTTGCTCTTGACGATTCTCTTGTGTAAAATCTAGATCTGTTGTTACAGAGACGAGTACTTTATCAGGCCCCATCATCGTTCCAAGCATCTGTTGTAGTTGTCTTTGAATGTCCCTTTCAATCTCCCGTTGAATATTACGCTGCTGTTCATAGACTGTGAGAGATGAGTTTATTCCTGATGGATCATCATTTAATTCTAAAAACTGCCCCAATTGATCCATTATCACGATATTTTCAACCGGTAAATTAGGGACACTTTTAGAAACTAGATGATAAAGCGCCCTTACTTGACTTTGGTCCAATCTGTATCCAGTTTCCATATTCACTAATACAGATGCCGTTGCCTGATCCTGATCATCAGTGACCCAAAAACTTCCTTCCGGAATCGTTATCATCACTTGTGCGGCTCTTACACCTGTAATATTACGAATAAGATCCTCTATGTTTGATTGCAGTGCTGCCCTCTCTAATAGATTAAACTCATTATCAGTAGTACCGAATCCCATATTATCTCTGAATGTTCCATAGTCGATTCTGCCACTGTTAGGAACCCCTTCAGCAGCAAGGTTGACTTTCAGTTCATTTACACTGTTTTCTGGTACTAAAATCGTTGTACCATTATCAACAATTTCAGATGGAACTCCCCTGGCATCTAATATCCCTTTTATCTCACCAGTTTCCTGTAACGTTAGATTGGAATATAGGGGGACATAGTTTGTCCTAGAACCAAACCACAACACCGTTAAGAGTAGTAATAATATGAAGACGAAAGAAAAAATGAGTAGACGTTGTTGTTTTTTGGTCTTACCCTGCCAAAATTCGATTGTAGTGTTTTTTAAGTCATTCATTTTTTCGTTCATGGTTCCTCCAAATAGTGCAACGATAGTTTATTAGGTGCTCATTGATTGATGTATTCATTTCTGAAGAAGGCAAATGTCATTACCCAGACAAATCATTTGATAAAAAAAATAAATTTTTTTCTAAAACTTTTAATTAATTTACCGATAATAGTGATTGTAAAGATATTCATAGAATGAAGAAAAGCGCAAGCGCCTAAGGTTACGAGCGTAGGGCAGTGCCTCTTCCTCTACAAGCATCGCTCTGTTGTTTATCCGTCCATCGGGCAAAACGCCACGTCCTGTGGCATGCCCGATATTAGGACGTCCTGTCCGTTCATCGGGCAAAACGCCACGTCCTGTGGCATGCCCGATATTAGGACGTCCTGTCCGTTGAGGCAACTAGAAGTAAACGCTCGTCGCTGAGCTTGATATAAAAAAGATAACTCATCCTTATCTTTACAAAACAATAATATTAAACTTGCATTCTCATGACTTCCTGATAGGCTTCTACAACTTTATTTCGAACTTCTACAGTTGTTTGGAGTGTAATACTGGCCTTTTGAGCAGTTATCATTACATCATGTAAATCAATATCTTCTCCACGGACCAATTTCTCTGTCATTTTCTGTGAATCTAATTGTTTCTGGTTCACATTTGTAATCGCTTCATTTAACATCTGTTTAAAAGATGTTTGAGCCTCATGGGAACTAATTTTATTTCCTTCGGTGTTTACAGGTTTCATAATCGATTGCAAATTTTGTAGATTATTGATTTCCATTTTATTCACTCCTTAAATGAACATTAATTATCGGCCAATTTCCAATGCTTTTAAAAGCATATTTTTATGTGCATCAAAGGTGGTTACGTTCGCTTCATAGGAACGAGTTGTACCCATCAAATCAATCATTTCCTTTAAAGGATCAACGTTCGGCAATAATACATAACCATCATCATTTGCATCTGGATGTTCAGGTTGGTAGGCTAATTTATACGGTGTTTGATCTTCCACAATGTTTCTGATTTTTACACCTTGACTTGACTCTGAACTTCTTCCCATTGCCTTATCTAACTGTGTGGCAAAGGATGAACTATTAGGCTCCATAACAACCATCTTTCGTCGGTACGGTTCCCATTGTCCGTCTACCATTCTTCCTCTCGTAGTATCTGCGTTTGCCATATTCGCCGAGATAACATCCATCCTTAATCTTTGTGCTGTAAGGGCTGATGCAGTAATGTTCATTCCATGAAATATTGTCACTTCCCTTTACCTCCCTTGCCCTAATACGGTTCGGATACTATTAAATCTGCCATTCAAACGATCAATCAGTGTATTATAATAGATTTGATTTTTGGCAAGATCAGCCATTTCCATATCAATATCAACATTGTTTCCATTGTTATTCATCTGAGTATCTTTCCGTTCAACTACACGGGCTCCATCTGCTCGGGAATTCCCTCCAAATGGAAAATGACGCTTGTCTGTAAGATGGGCGTCCATTCTTTGTCTATCCATGGCTTGATTTAATTCATGAGTAAACACTGTTTTCTTCGCTTTGTAATTGGGTGTGTCAGCATTGGCTATGTTATTTGCAATGGTCTTTTGTCTTGTCATTGCAGACGACATGGCAGTTTGTAATAACGAATTTGTGGAATTGTTTACTAAGTTCAAAAGGACTACCTCCTTAGCAAAATCATGATTACGTACTCTGATTTATTCCCATAATATTAAAAATAACAGCGGAATCTAGTTATTTCTACAAAATGTGAGTAAAACTGCTACTAGGTGTATTTTATATTAATCTAATAGTTAATGTCTAACAGTCTTGAAAATTTAACTATGTCAATACAAAAGACCTATCTATAATTATGAATATAGTCATAATAACGAAAAAAAAGAAGGCATGTAAGCACTAGCTTAAAATACCTTCTCCATCACTATTTTTACTAATTCCTATTTTCATCGGACATTAATTTTTTAACTTATCCAATTCCATAAGGAATTTGTTATTTAATACTTTAATATACGTCCCTTTCATTCCTAAGGATCGGGATTCAATGACTCCAGCACTCTCTAACTTTCTAAGGGCATTTACAATTACTGATCGTGTAATTCCCACCCTATCTGCAATTTTACTTGCCACAAGGAGACCTTCATTTCCCTCAAGCTCTTCAAAAATATGTTCCACAGCTTCTAATTCACTGTAAGATAACGAACTGATTGCCATTTGAACAACTGCTTTACTTCTTGCTTCCTGTTCAATCTCTTCTGTTTTCTCATGAAGAATCTCCATTCCAACCACTGTTGCACCATACTCTCCAAGCAGTAAATCGTCATTGTCAAAAGAGCGTTCAAGCCTTGCTAAGATTAAAGTTCCTAATCGTTGACCACCACCTGAGATCGGTACTACAGTTGTTAAGCCATTAGCAAACAGATCTTTATTTTCCACAGGGAAAGCTGTAAATTCACTGTTAATATCTAAGTTAGAGGATGTTTCATCTAATTTGAATAAACCTTGAGTATACTCTTCCGGAAACTGGCGCTCTTCTAACATTTGCTTCATACGTTGATTTTCAATTTCCTGTTTAATGGAATAACCCAACAATTTCCCACGTCGGCTGACGATAAAAACATTAGCCTCAATCACATCCCTTAAAGTTACTGCCATATCTTTAAAGTTGACTGATTGACCACCACTTTTTTGTAATAAATCATTAATTTTTCTTGTTTTTGATAGTAAATCCATTCCTTCTCCTCCTAAATTATAAAATGTACTGACTGAGATCTCGATTTTTCACTACGTCTTGTAGTTTTTCCTCGACATACTCCTTTGTTATAACTATTTCTTCCATGGTTATTTCAGATGCTTCGTATGATAGATCTTCAAGTAGTTTCTCTAAAATGGTATGGAGTCTTCTTGCGCCAATGTTTTCTGTTTCTTCATTCACTTCAGCCGCAATTTTTGCAATGGTACGAATAGCATCGTCAGAAAATTTCAATTTTATTCCTTCTGTTTCTAATAAAGCCTGATATTGTTTGGTTAGAGCATTATTTGGATCCACTAAGATACGGATGAAATCTTCTTCCGTCAAACTGGATAATTCAACACGAATTGGAAAACGTCCTTGTAATTCCGGAATTAAGTCAGAAGGTTTCGAAAAATGAAACGCCCCTGCTGCTACGAATAAAACATGATCTGTTTTAACCGGTCCATATTTTGTAATAACTGTCGAACCTTCCACAATCGGAAGGATATCCCTTTGGACCCCTTCTCTAGAAACATCTGCTGACTGTTGCTGCTTTTTACCAGCTACCTTATCAATCTCGTCAATAAAAATGATTCCCAATTGTTCCGCTTTTGAAACGGCATCTTGTGTTACTTCATCCATATCGATTAATTTTTGAGCTTCATCCACCGTTAAGACATTTCTGGCTTCCCTCACCGTTAATTTTCGGCGTTTTTTCCGTTTAGGCATCATGTTACCAAGCATTTCCTGCATATTCATACCCATTTGGTCCATTCCTGCCCCTTGAAACATATCAAGGAAGTTTGACTGCTGCTCGTCAACCTCAATCGTGACATAATGGTCTTCAAGCTCCCCCATCGCTAATTGATGAGCGATACGCTTTCGGTGGTCCCGTATCGATTCCTCTTCCTTTGTCTCTTCCTGCTCTTCTGTATCGCCTTGTGAGCCTTGAAACAACATTTCAAGGGGATTACGGTAATTCGTTTCCTTTTTCTTCGTAGGGACTAAGAGGGCAACTAAACGTTGATTGGCATTTTCCTCTGCTTGAGACTTTACTTTAACCATTTTTTCTTCTTTCACAAGTCTGATGGAGGTCTCCACCAGGTCTCGAACCATGGATTCCACATCTCTGCCTACATATCCAACTTCTGTAAACTTAGTTGCTTCCACTTTAACAAATGGCGCACCAACCAATTTTGCCAAACGCCTTGCAATTTCTGTTTTTCCCACACCAGTAGGACCTATCATCAAAATATTCTTCGGAGTAATTTCCTCACGAATACTTTCCTCTAGCTGACTTCTTCGATAGCGGTTTCTAAGGGCAACAGCCACAGACTTCTTAGCTTTGTCTTGCCCAACAATGTATTGGTCTAACTTTTCTACTATTTGTCGTGGTGTTAATTTCTCACTCATTTTTTTTCCTCCCTTGTTCTATCTAGGTAAGGTTCTTTACTCATGTAACTCTTCCACAATAATCTCTTCATTCGTATAGACACAAATATCCGCTGCTGTTTTTAAAGCTTCATAGGCAATTTCTTTTGCTGTTAACTGGTTCGCATGCTTTTTTAACGCTCTACCTGCAGCTAAAGCGTAGTTACCTCCAGAACCGATGGCTAGTATCCCATCATCCGGTTCGATAACTTCCCCGGTTCCAGCAATTAAATAGAGATTTGACTGGTCCATAACGATTAACATCGCTTCCAGTTTCCTTAACATCCGGTCACTTCGCCATTCCTTGGCTAGTTCCACTGCAGCCCGTTGTAAATTCCCGCCAAATTCCTCCAGTTTTTCTTCGAACTTATCGTATAAAGTAAAGGCGTCTGCTACAGATCCTGCAAAACCTGCCACCACTTTTCCACGATATAGTTTTCTTACTTTCTTAGCAGTGTGTTTCATCACAACTGCATTCCCAAATGTAACTTGACCATCTCCTGCCATTGCACATTTCCCTTGATGTTTCACTGCAAAAATAGTGGTTCCACGAATTTGTTCCATGGGTAATTCCTCCTATCAACTTTAAGCCCTAGGGTGAAATGATCGATAAACCTCTCTTATCCGGTCTTTCGTAACGTTGGAATAGATTTGTGTGGAAGCAAGGTTACGAAGGCCCAGCAGTTCTTGTACAGTTCTTAAATCTGCCCCCTTCTCTAACATATGGGTAGCAAATGTATGTCTTATGACATGTGGACTGATATTTGTATGTATGGAGGCACTTTCCATCAATTTATTCAAGATTACTCGTACTCCCCTATCGGTGAGCCTTCCACCTCGGTAGTTAAGAAACATAGCTTTTTCTTGGGAGCGATGATATCTTGAAATGATTTCAGGTCTTCCATGTTCTAAATAAAATTGTAATGCGTCATTGGCAGCTTTTCCAATCGGTAAATACCGTTCCCTTATTCCTCTTCCAGTTATTCTAATCGTTCCAATCTCATCATCATAATCACTTATGTTCAACCCTACACATTCACTAACACGAATGCCCGTGGCATAAAGTAATTCAAGAATAGACCGATTTCGTTTATCAAGGGGGGAAGGTCCCCCTGCTGCATGAAAAAGGTTTGTTAATTCATGCTCTAATAAAGTCGTTGGAGTACTCACTTCCACTTTAGGAACTTTTAACAGTTGAAAGGGGTTATAACTTACTTCTCCCTTTCCTACTAGGAATTGATAAAAGGTCCTTAGAGAAGATACCTTTCTGGTAATGGTGGAATCTGATAATCCAAGATATGTAAGCTCTGTCACATAATTTCGCGCATCGAACTGGGTGATCTCGAGAGGGGAAATCCCTTGATACCATTGAAAAAGTTCTTCAATATCAGACCGATAATTCGTTAAAGTATATTCAGAGGCACGTTTTTGCACCTGTAAATATTCAATGAACTGTTTTAGGCAAGTATTAACCATTATTCCTACACCTTTTCATTTTTAAAAGCTACTAAATCGTATCACAATTTAGTAGCTCTTTCAATAAAGTTTACAATTTTTTCACAAAATTCTGAATTGTTCCCAAGGCCCGTTCAGCATGCTGTTCATTCCGTTCCTTTTTATTTCTGATTCTTGTTTCAAACGGCGGAAGTAACCCGAAGTTTGCGTTCATTGGCTGAAAGTTATCCGGATTGGCAGTTGTAATGTATTGTGCCATTGAGCCTATCACTGTTTCTTCAGGAAACGCTACAGGAACTTGGCCATCCACAAATCTTGCTGCATTTATTCCTGCCACTAAACCGGCAGCAGCAGATTCCACATAACCTTCCACTCCAGTCATTTGCCCTGCGAAAAATAAGTCATCTCGGCCTTTATATTGATAGGTAGGCTCGAGGAGGTTGGGGGAATTAATAAAGGTATTTCGGTGCATTACCCCATAACGGACGATTTCTGCATTTTCCAGACCTGGAATTAACTGAAGTACATCCTTCTGTGGCCCCCACTTCAAGTGTGTTTGAAATCCTACAATATTATATAATGTACCAGAACTATTGTCCTGACGCAATTGAACTACTGCAAATGGGCGTTTACCTGTTTTCGGATCCTCTAAGCCAACAGGTTTTAAAGGGCCAAAAAGCATTGTTTTCCTTCCTCGCTTTGCCATTACTTCAATTGGCATACACCCTTCAAAAAACATTTCCTTTTCAAACTCTTTCACAGGAACCGTCTCTGCTTCAATCAGTGCATTGTAAAAACGGTCAAACTCCTCTTCGTTCATAGGGCAGTTTAAATATGCCGCTTCTCCCTTGTCATAACGGGACTTTAAATATACTTTGTCACGGTCGATGGAATCTGCTTCAATAATAGGCGCTGCAGCATCGTAGAAATATAAATACTCTTCTCCAGTCAACGCCTTTAGTTCCATAGAAAGAGTATCGGATGTCAATGGGCCAGTTGAAATGATTGTGGGACCCTCTGGAATGGATGTAACTTCTTCTCCAAAAACAGTTACGAGTTCATGATTTTTAACACGCTCTGTAACGAGTGCTGCAAATTCATGACGATCAACTGCTAATGCCCCTCCAGCAGGAACCGAACAATCGTCTGCAGATCTGATAATGACTGAATCAAGTATTCGCATCTCTTCCTTCAATACTCCCACTGCGTTCGAAAGTGTATTTGCCCTTAGGGAGTTACTGCATACTAATTCAGCAAATTTATCTGTGTGATGTGCAGGAGTCTGTTTAACTGGTCTCATTTCATATAGATGGACGGGTATACCTCTTTTGGCAAGCTGCCACGCCGCTTCACTGCCTGCTAGTCCCGCACCTATCACATTAACATGTTGTTTCAATGGTAAATCCTCCAATTAGAAAAGTGCAAGCGCCCTAATCAAAGTTCAGAGCGTTGCACTGAAATTTAAATATGATCATTAAGGAATATACATGAATCTACAGAAAAGCGCAAGTAAGACGAATAGGAATGTAATGTATCGTTAGTTTTGATCCTCCCGATAATCACATTTCACACATTGAACGTTTGTGCCCTTTTTCGATTTTTTCTCCACAAGCATACTATCACATTTCGGGCAAGTTCTCGCAATCGGTTTATCCCATGACAAGAATTCACAATCAGGGTACCGGTCACAGCCGTAAAAGATTCGTCGTTTTTTACTTCGTCTCTCAACGATATTCCCTTCTTTACACTCTGGACATTTTACACCAATCTCTTTAATAATAGCTTTTGTATTTCGGCATTCCGGGAAATTAGAGCATGCCATAAATTTACCGAACCTACCCATTTTATAGACCATTTCATGTCCACATTTTTCGCAATCTTCCCCTGCAGGTTCATCTTTTATTTCCACTTCTTCCATTTCTTCCTCAGCTATTTTTAAACGTTTTTCAAATCCTGTGTAAAACTGGTCAATAACTTTTACCCAGTTTTCTTCCCCTTCTTCCACAGAATCCAAGTCCGTTTCCATTTTTGCAGTGAAGTCCACGTTTAAAATTTCAGGGAAAAACTCTTCTATTAATTCTAATACAATTTCCCCTAATTCAGTGGGTACAAACCGCTTCTCTTCTAAGGCGACGTAGCCCCGTCGTTGAATTGTATCCAGTGTGGGAGCATAAGTGGACGGTCGGCCTATTCCAAGTTCCTCCATCGTCTTCACGAGGCGTGCCTCAGTATATCGCGGAGGAGGCTGCGTGAAATGTTGATTTGGATTAATCTCTTCTGCTTTCACCGATTCCCCTTCACTCATTTCCGGAAGGAGACGGTCTTCCTCTTTTTTCCCATCGTCATTGCCTTCAATGTAAACTTTCATAAAACCAGGGAACTTTAGCTTTGACCCAGTGGCACGGAATGTCACACCGTTATTTACAAGATCCACAGACATAGTATCTAAAATAGCAGGAGCCATCTGACTTGCCACTAATCTTTCCCAGATAAGTTTGTACAATCGGAGCTGATCTCTGCTAAGATATGATTTTACAGTCTTTGGATCCAAAGTAACGGATGTTGGGCGAATAGCTTCATGGGCATCTTGTGTTTTTGCCCCTTGCTTTGTTTTTGTTTCTTCTTTACTTAAGTATTCTTTTCCGTAATTGGATTCAATATATTCTGCTACTTCCCCTTTAGCAGTATCTGAAATTCGGGTGGAGTCCGTTCTCATGTATGTGATAAGACCAACTGTTCCCTCTTTCCCTATATCAATCCCTTCATACAGTTGTTGTGCAAGCATCATTGTTTTCTTAGCGCGAAAATTAAGTTTACGTGCTGCTTCCTGCTGCAAGGAAGATGTGGTAAAGGGAACTACAGGATTTCTCTTTCTTTCCCGCTTCTTCACTTGCTCTATTGTAAATGAATCCCCGGTAAGTTTTTTTAGTACTTCATCCACATCTTCTTTAGATTTCAACTCTACTTTATCGCCATCAATTGAGGTGAATTTTGCCTCAAATTTCTCGCCATCTTTTAATACGTTTGCCTCAATTGTCCAGTATTCTTCTGGTACGAACGCTTTGATTTCTTTTTCCCGATCGATAATCATTTTTACTGCAACAGATTGAACACGCCCTGCACTTAACCCTTTTTTCACTTTCTTCCATAGTAATGGGCTTATATTATACCCTACTAAACGGTCCAGTACGCGTCTTGCCTGCTGAGCATCCACTAAGTTCATGTCAATGGTCCGAGGTGTTTTAAAGGAATCTTTTATCGCCTGTTTTGTTATTTCATTAAAAACAACTCGACATTCTGAACCTTCATCAATATTTAAACTGTGTGCCAAATGCCATGCAATTGCTTCCCCTTCACGATCGGGGTCAGCTGCAAGGTAGATACGTTTTGCTTTTTTAGCTGCTGCCTTTAATTCTTTCAGAATCGGTCCCTTACCACGAATTGTAATATACTTAGGGTTATATCCTTCTTCCACATCAACACCCATTTGACTTTTTGGCAAATCAATTACATGTCCCATTGATGCTTTTACAGTATATTTTTTTCCTAAATATTTTCCAATAGTCTTCGCTTTAGCGGGAGATTCCACGATCACTAAGTAATCGGACATATCCAAGCTCCTCCCCCTTCAGAGGTTAATTAAATCTTCCCTATTATTAACCACTAAATTAGGATTTGTCAAACATGAAATGAGAAATTATAGAAATAGTACCATGAATATACTCACTCACATCAAGGTTTTTAGGGAAAAAAATAATTTGAATTTTTTGAATGATAGAACTGATCTCTCTTAATGTTTTTCACGGTTATGACAGGAAATATTCTTCCATAATATCATTTGGATGTAATATCATTTTTGCCCCTTCTTGAATCAGCAGGTTTGTTCCTTTGGATTCCTTGTTAGAAATTCTTCCTGGCAATGCAAAAACTTCTCTATTTTGTTGTAGAGCCAAATCACCCGTAATTAAAGAACCACTTTTTTCTGTCGCTTCCACCACAAATGTGGCTTTCGACAATCCGCTGATAAGTCTGTTTCTTTCTGGAAACTGCCATTTTTGTGGTCGGATATATGGAGGGTATTCTGTGAGGAGAAGGTGATTTTGTCTTATCATATGAAATAATTCTTCATTTGACTTTGGATAAATGGAATATAATCCGTACGCTAATACTGCTATCGTTGATCCTCCATGAGCAATTGACAATTCATGCGCCATTTTGTCGATCCCTAAAGCTAAGCCACTCACAATGACAATATTCTTTTTTATTATTGGCAGTAAAATCTGCTCTAATTCGGGTTTTATATATTCGCTTGGATGTCGTGTCCCTACCACACTTAGATAATTGGGATGATTAAGTAGTTGTTTGTTTCCTTGAAAATATAGGACATAAGGGGGGTCGAAGATGGCTTTTAATAAAGGAGGATAGTCATTGTCGAAAATTGTAAGAAATTTTATTCCACGTTTATCATATTCCATCAACAGTTTTTCACAATTCACTTGATCTAATAATTTTTTAAATGTCTCCGCCTGCTTTTTTGAGAACCTGCAGTGATTTATTAAATCCCATATAGTCATGGAATACGGGGCTTTTAAAGTGGGGTCAAAACGATATAAGTTAAATACAGTTCGATAATTACCATAACAGCAATAATGAATGTGAAGAAGTCGACTTTTGAAGTTATTCACGGAGATTCATCCTTTCATTTGAGGGTGTTTTTTGGAAGGGGATGTGAAGTGACTTTTGAGAATAAAATCCAGAAGACAAGCTAAACCATGTCCCACACCAAAAGGCGGTTGGGGACATGGTGTCGTCTGTTTTTTAATTATTTTTTATGTGTTACACACTGATCGTATAATCCTGTTTCTTTTAATACAGAAATGAGCGTTTCACCCATTACAGCAGGAGTTTCAGCTACTTGCACACCGCATTCCTGCAATGTTTTTATCTTTTCTGCGGCTGTTCCTTTTCCACCAGAGATGATTGCTCCAGCATGCCCCATTCGTTTTCCTGGAGGTGCTGTTTGACCGCCGATGAATCCCACGACAGGTTTTTTCATGTTTGCCTTAATCCACTCTGCCGCTTCTTCTTCTGCTGTTCCACCAATTTCTCCGATCATAATTACAGCATACGTATCTGGATCTTCATTAAATAAGTTTAAAACATCAATGAAGTTAGTTCCATTAACAGGATCTCCACCAATACCTACAGCTGTTGACTGACCGATACCTTCCGTGGATAACTGATGTACTGCCTCATACGTTAATGTACCCGAACGGGAAACAACACCAACATGACCTTTTTTATGAATATATCCAGGCATAATTCCGATTTTACATTCTTCCGGTGTGATTACTCCCGGGCAATTCGGTCCGATTAATCTTGTGTTTTTCCCTTCTAAGTAACGCTTCACTTTGATCATGTCTGTTACCGGAATACCTTCTGTTATCGTAATAACAAGTTCAACACCTGCATCTGCAGCTTCAATAATGGCATCTGCAGCAAACGGAGGTGGAACATAAATAACAGAGGCATTCGCACCTGTTTTTGCCACTGCATCTGAAACAGTATCAAATACAGGAATTCCTTCCACTTCTGTGCCACCTTTACCAGGTGTCACACCGCCTACAACATTTGTACCATATTCCACTGCTTGTTTTGTATGGAATAAGCCAGTAGCTCCAGTGATCCCTTGGACGATGACCTTCGTATCTTTATTGATCATAATGCTCATCAAATTTCCCGCCTTTCCTACGCTTTAACTAGAGAAACAATTTTTTCTGCACCATCAGCCATTGATCCAGCTGCGGTTATGTCTAATCCAGACTCTTCCAAGATTTTCTTTCCTAGTTCAACGTTTGTTCCTTCTAAGCGAACAACTAGTGGAATGTTTAAGCCCACCTCTTTTGTTGCTGCAACAACACCTTCTGCAATAACATCACACTTCATAATCCCACCAAAAATATTAACGTAAATTCCTTTAACGTTTTCATCGGAAAGGATGATTTTAAATGCTTCTGTTACTTTTTCCTTCGTTGCACCACCACCAACATCAAGGAAGTTAGCAGGATCACCATTGTAATGTTTAATAATATCCATTGTTGCCATAGCAAGGCCTGCGCCATTTACCATACAACCAATATTCCCGTCTAATGATATATAACTTAGGTCAAATTTAGATGCTTCGATTTCCTTAGGATCCTCTTCATCTAAGTCGCGATACTCCAATACTGCCTTCTGACGGTAGAGGGCATTTGAATCAAAATTTAATTTTGCATCCAGTGCCATTACTTTTCCGTCACCAGTCGTAACGAGGGGATTAATTTCTGCAATGGAACAATCTTTATCTACAAAAACTTGATACAGTCCCATCATGAACTTCACAGCTTCCCTAACTAGATCTTTCGGAATATTAATGTTAAAAGCAAGCCTTCTTGCCTGATATGGCATTAATCCTACAACTGGATCAACTATTTCCTTGAAGATCTTTTCTGGGGTTTTTTCAGCGACTTCTTCAATCTCTGTTCCCCCTTCTTCAGAACCCATCATGACGATACGGTCCGTTGCGCGGTCAACAACAAGGCCGATGTAATATTCACTTTGAATATCGCAGCCTTCTTCAATCAAGAGGCGTTTAACTTCCTTACCTTGTGGACCTGTTTGGTGCGTCACTAACGTTTTCCCAAGGATATCGTCAGCGTATGTACGTACCTCCTCTAAGCTCTTCGCTACTTTAACACCGCCAGCTTTACCACGGCCACCTGCATGGATTTGAGCTTTGACAACGGTTACAGGCGTACCTAAAGACGTTGCTGCTTCCACTGCTTCATCAACCGAATAGGCAACTTTCCCATTAGGAACGGCAACACCGTAGCTTCTTAGAATTTCTTTACCTTGATACTCATGGATATTCATAGCCAGCCTCCTTACTGAGTAATTTGATCTTAGGAAGGTTTCCCTTCCACTTCCACTGATACATGCATGATATAAACCATAACAAAAGAGTATATGATATTACCATACATAGGATTCGCTGAAATTTAAGCAAATCCTTTAAAAAATTTGAATCTGGGTAATACATAATATTGCTTTTAGCCGGGCAGATTGATTAAAAAACTACCCATGTATTGCACAATGCTTATTTTACTATACTTTTCGACAATTTTGTGAATAATAAGCTTAAAATAACTTAATGCAGAATAGTTATAATAGTTAGATTTTTCTGAAATATACTAAAACAGTTGTGTCTGCAACATTTACAAGACTATAACGCCACAGAAAAAACTGCTGTCCTGTTACTTTCAGCAGTTTTTTTCAGCCAAAAACTATTCATTCATCTAGTTTCGTCGTCATTCCATTGCTTCTCACCCACTTGATGAGTGGGATGCATAAAACGCTCATTTGGTAAGCCACGATACTTATTATGTGTTTCTAGCTTTAGTTTCGTCCCATCATTCTTCCTGTTATTTTCCACTAAAGGAGCCTCTTCTTCCTCCACCCAATGATCTCCAGACATCATGGCAGGATCCACATTTTCATCCCAATGATCTAATGGTGTTTCTGGGTTAGGTTCAAATTCCCTTTTTTTCTTCATGGTTTATCGCTTCTCTTCCCTTTTTTGTTTAACGATTTTTTTTGTGACATTATTCATTGATGATTGCTGCTCCGTTTGAAGCGTTGATTGAAAAACTCCAAACTCTTGAGCAATTTCCTCTCTGTAGCTATTCATGAAGTCATCCATTCCCTCTACTTCTAATTTAGATCGTTTATTAGCCACGGTCACCCCTCCTTTTTTCTTATGGTGACCGCAACAAACAAAAAAGAATCTAGCAGTTTTTTCCTTTTTGTGACTGGTCCAATTTGTATATAAAGGAAAAGACTTCAGCAACAACCTCATATAGGGCTGGAGGAATCCGTTCATTCATTTCTAATTGAGAAAGAATTTCCACTAATGAAGCATCCTCTTGGATGGGGATATTCTCTTCTTTAGCCCTCCGTATGATTTCTTCAGCAACGTTCCCTCTTCCCTTAGCTTTTACCCTAGGGGCATCGTCCACTTTCTTATCATACCGAAGTGCAACGGCTCTTTTCTTGTTTATTGATCGATTGTCCACTCTATTTACTCTTTTCATATCCGAATATCCACTCCTCGGTACATAGACTTGTCTCTGTCAAGTTCACTTACCGTTTTCTGATCGTCAGGTGAAGAAGGGGGAGTTGTCCATTTTATTGCCGATAAGTGGTAGTTAAGTGAATGCAATTGTTCCTTGAGAAATGGATACCAATCCCTTTGGAAAGAGGTGGGTTTTTCGTTATCGTTGAAAATAGTTAACGTGATCACTCTGTTTTGTATTTGAACATCAATCAATGTTTCTTTTAAGTATTCTAATTGTAAGTAAAATACAATTCGGCAATGATCTTCGTCAATTATTCCACTGTTATCTTTACGTCCTTCCCATTGAACAGTCCAATCTCTCTGTACTCCTCCCCATTCCACAGGAAATTGCATTACGGTATGTGAAATATAAGAATCGTCCCTCGAAAGAAGCTGAAGGGCTGTTAAGCGCTGGACAATAAATTCTGCATGTCTTCTTACGGCTGATTCATTTTGAGATGGATCTTGTATTAGCTGAAGTAACATGGATTTTAATGTTGAAGCTTGTTTTGAATACTGCCGTACATTCCATTCATCCTGCAAACCAACTTTTACAAATATATCTAATAAATTTTGACCATTCAATCCACCAGTTTTTCCTGTAGCTTGAATTTCTTCTCCTTTTATTACGACACTTTGTAACAGTTGTGCAAGTGGAGAATGACTGGATTGGAATGATGACTTGACGCTCAATGCCTTTTCTAATGAACGAATGGCTTCCGAAATTGTTCTGTCAGAAGAAAGAGACGCAAAACTCAAGAAAGTATCTTTCGTTAAAGGGAGGGAATACTGTAGCATCTTTACTACAAGGTTTAGATTTTGCTCCCGATCCATTGAGGATGATTGGAGAAGTGCTGCCCCTTCACTAATATTTTGTTGTGTAAAAGGGATATTCTCTTGTATGAATCTTTGAACTAACAAGACGTTATTATAGGATTGCCCTAAGCCCATTTGTCTCAAAACCATATTGGCAGATTGCTCTGACGGAATATTGGATGGGGATATGACAGGGGCACTGTCTATTACTTTTAATCGTGGTACACCTTCACTTCCCATTACCCGAAACAAATAAACCTTTCCCTTCTCAAGAGATGCTTCTAATTTGGCAGTTACATGAAGAGGGCCTAATTTCAATTGAGCAAGTTGATCGGGATACCATTTTGTCACATTCCCAAGGAACACTTGCCCCGGCTTCAACTGGATCCTGGAGGATGAACTTGAATTCATCCCGCTGAATAAATGCTGTATGATCAAAGACATTACACCAACTTCCCTTCGCTGATGAACTTTATGTATTTAAAAGGCCACAATACTCCTTTACAGGGGCAAATGACTGCCGATGTTCCTTTGTTATCCCATGGACAGCCATGGCATCTATATGTTCTTTTGTTCCATAGCCCATGTGGTTATGGAATCCATACTGGGGATAGGTTTCCCCCATTTTTTCCATATACCGGTCCCTCGTTACTTTTGCAATAACTGAACTTGCAGCAATACTTATACTCTTTGCATCCCCTTTAATCAACGAGGTCTGGGGAACGTTTAATGGTAATTCCATTGCATCCAATAATAAATAATCTACAGGGACATGGATTTGTTCCACAGCACGTTTCATCGCTAGTTTCGTAGCTTGATAGATATTATGGAAATCAATTTCTTCCGCTGTTGCCATTCCAATTCCAACATCCACTGCATTGGCTAGTATAAAATCATAAAATTCGTCTCTCTTTAACTTTGAAAGTTTCTTTGAATCTGTTAATCCAGGAAGATAAAAATCTTTTGAGAGCACCACACAGGAAGTCACCACAGGTCCAGCAAGGGGGCCTCGGCCAACTTCATCAATTCCGCCGATGAACTGATAGCCTTCTTTCCAATATTTCTCTTCATATTCTCGCATATTAAAAAACTGGTCTTTTAATTGCGCTTTTTTTTCATAGTTTTTTTCCCACGTATGTACTAATTTTTGGACACCTTTTCTTTTATCCCTTCTTAAAGTGGATAAGAAATCATCTTCGTTGCTAGTAACCTCTTCTAATTTCTCCTTAATCAACTGGATAGACATCTCAGTCATGTTTATTCCCCCTAATCATTCTATCGGATTTTTTTGCGAACTATTTTAGTTTCCATTTTAAACAATTCGATTTATGTGTTTTGAAAAAGAGAAAAAAGGCACACATGGATGCATGCCTCCTACTTTGTTGAGGGAGTTTCCAGTGAGATCCGTCCCATCGTTCCAGAACGGAATTCCCGAAATAAAATCTCTGCTACCCGATCATAATCCACGATTCCACCGGACATTAAACAACCGCGTTTTTTTCCGATTTCCTCAAAGAGCTCAATCACATCTTCAGGAATAAGGGTAAGCTGATATCTTTCCTTTAATCGTTCCGGATAATGATCCTTTAAGAAACGAAGAAGAAAAACCGACATCTCTTGAAAATCAAGAATTTCTTCTTTAATGGCCCCTGTGAGAGCAAGACGATATCCCACCGCCTGATCCTCAAATTTCGGCCAGAGAATTCCAGGTGTATCCAACAATTCCATTTGTTTTCCAACTTTAATCCATTGCTGTGCCTTTGTAATTCCCGGTTTATCACCTATTTTGGCAATTTTTTTTCCTGCTAAACGATTGATGATTGTGGATTTCCCAACGTTGGGTATCCCTAAAATAAGAGCACGAATAGCCCGGGGATTCATCCCCTTTGCACGCATCTTATCTGTTAGTGGCTTGGCTAACTTTTGAACTTCCTGAGAGATAGATTTTACACCCGTTCCCTTTTGGGCATCGATTTGTAATACCGCATTCCCTAGGTTTTCAAAATAAGACATCCAAGCTTTCGTATGATTCGGATCTGCTAAGTCAGCTTTATTTAATAGAACAAGTCGTGGCTTTCCCTTCGCTAATTCATCAATAACCGGGTTCCGTGAAGAAAGGGGAATTCGTGCATCTACCAGTTCGATCACAACATCAATTAATTTTAATTTTTCTTTTGCTTCCCGCCTGGCCTTTGCCATATGGCCAGGAAACCATTGAATGGTCATTTTATACACACTCCTACTCTACAATACGGACCTCTGAAAATGGCCAGAAAACAAGGTTTGCTTTACCAACCACTTCTTCATAAGGGATGACACCAATATGCCTGCTGTCTTTACTGTGTTGACGGTTATCACCTAACACAAAAACATGACCTTCTGGAACACGATCAAAATCTGTCACTTCGTTAAGGTGAAAATCCCCAGTATATGGATATCGTGTTGCTTCCCTTTTAAAATTATCAAGATAAGGCTCCTCCATCGGTGTATCATTAATATAAAGAACATCGTTCTTATAATATAATGTATCCCCGGGTAACCCAATTACTCGTTTTATATAGTCTTTATTTTGTGGAGCGTGAAAGACAATTATATCAAATCTTTCAGGTTCGCCGATTGTGTACCCTATTTTATTTACGATCATCCGATCATTGTGCTCAAGCGTCGGCATCATGGATTGTCCATCTACGACAATTGGTGCAAAAAAGAAGTAACGGATAACAATCGCTAATATTAGGGCGACAGCAACTGCCTTTACCCATTCCCATGATTCTGATTTCGCCATCTCGCTTTCATCCTCCAGCATGATTCATTTTAGTGTTTAAAAACTAGGCTAATGGCCTAATTCATAGAATCCTGTAATTCAGTTTATTTTATCATAGAACAATAAGGATTACCTTAAGAGAGTGAATCTAATTTTTTATGTAATGGAATACTTATCAATAGAAAATTTATAATCCAGTCAACACCCCTGACTTAGATGAGGGTATAAAGAAAAAAAGAGAGCCATACAAGCCCCCTTTTTAAAACATTTATCTTTCTTTAATACGAGCTGCTTTACCACGAAGTGCACGTAAGTAATAAAGTTTCGCACGGCGTACCTTACCACGGCGAGACACTTCAATCTTATCGATACGTGGGGAATGTACAGGGAATGTACGTTCAACACCAACACCGTAAGATATCTTACGAACAGTGAATGTTTCACTGATTCCAGAACCTTTAAGTTTGATAACTACCCCTTCGTATACCTGAATACGTTCACGAGTACCCTCAACAACTTTAACGTGTACTTTTAACGTATCCCCAGGACGGAAAGCTGGAAGATCAGTTTTTAATTGTTCTTGCGTAATTTCACGAATGATATTTTCCATTTCTGTTCGCCTCCTTCCCTCCAGACATTCTTGTCCTACTAATGACAGCGGAACATCTTGATGACATGGCTAAAAGCCACAAGTGTTATAATACCACAGCTTGAAGGGGATCTCAACCCTTATTCCGTAATTCCCTCAATTGCTGCAAATATTTTTCATCCTCTTTTGTTAAGTCTATCATGTCCAATAAATCTGGTCGCCTCTCAACCGTACGTTTTAGAGCTTGCTGCCTTCTCCACTCTTCAATATTGGCATGATGTCCCGACAAAAGTATTTCAGGAACCTCGAAATCTTTAAATTTTGCAGGTCTCGTGTAATGGGGGTACTCTAAGAGACCTGTACTATAGGAATCTGTCACTGCTGATGTTTCATTGCCTAGTGTTCCTGGGAGAAGTCTTGTGACGCTGTCAGCGATGACCATTGCCCCTATTTCTCCCCCTGTCAGGACGTAATCACCGATGGAAACTTCGTCTGTGACGAGATATTCCCTAATTCGTTCATCATATCCCTCGTAATGACCACAAATAAGTACTAGATGATCCTCTTGGGCCAATTCCTCTGCTTTTTTTTGATTATACCGTTCCCCTTGTGGACAGAGGAGGATTACTCTCGATGGCTTTTGGCTGTCCATCCTTTTTCTTGTCGCCTCTACTGCGTCAAAAATCGGTTGTGGGGTGAGTACCATGCCCCCGCCCCCACCATATGGATAGTCATCCACTTTACTGTGTTTGTCTTTGGAAAACTCACGAAAATTAATGACATCATATTCCACAATCCCCTTTTGCTGGGCTGAGTTCAAGATAGATTGTTGAAAAACACCAGTAAACATATCTGGAAACAATGTTAAAATGGATATTTTCATTAGTCTAACAACCCTTCCATGAGGTGAACGATAACTTCTTTTTTATCAATATTTATTTCCTTGACCACTTCTTCGATATAGGGCAATAGAATATCTTTCCCATTTTCTTTCCGTTGCACGACCCAAACATCGTTAGCACCAGGTGAAAGTATCTCTTTTACCTTCCCCAGTTCCACCCCATCATCTGTGATTACATTTAATCCGATAATCTCATGGTAGTAAAATTCCCCTTCTTGGAGTTCATCATCAAGCGTTTCAGGGTCCACCTGTAACAGTGTCCCTTTAAATTGCTCCACGTCATTCACATTATTAAAGCCTTCAAAAGTTAATAAATCAAATTGTTTATGCTTTCGCCAGGAACTTACTTGAAGAGGTTGTCTCGTTCCCTTTTCGTCCAGTACATAAAGGGTATTTCCTGTGGCATATCGTTCTTCAGGAAAATCGGTTCTGGAGATAACACGAACTTCTCCACGTATACCATGTGTATTTACAATTTTCCCAACATTAAGCCAATCAGTCATCTTCCTCCATGCCCCCTTGACGTATTTCATGTATGACACCGTCTTTAATAACGATTTCGGTACCTTTCATTATTTCTTCCCAATTATCCCCTTCTTCAACCTGTTCAATCATTTGAATTGTACCTTCTCTTATTTCAGAACCTAATGCAAGTTCATCCAATTGGCCAAGTTTTAATTCCAATTGACGAAGTCTGTCCTTACGGCGCTGAACTTCCCTATTAAAACTTTCTTTAAGTGATTTCTGATAATTAAGATTGTTTTTATTTGCCTTTAATTTTTTATGTAATACAAACTCTAGTTGTTGAATTTCTTTGTTTAATTGGTATTGCCGGCTCAAAAACTGTTCCTTCAGTCTCGTCTTGCTTTTTTCAGTTAAGATCTGTTTTACAACTACTTTTTTAATAATTTCCATTCGGGCTTGTCACCTCCAGTGATTTAGGATTCCTGAAAACAGCTTTTATTAGTTGAGATTTATAAGCGTATTCCTATCCATGCTAAGTAGCATTTAGTGTTTTATTTTTGCATTTTCTTAGTTTGTAAAATAAATGTTCTATCAAAGAAACGATTTCCATTTTCACTACAGTCTTTTTTATATTTACATACGGAAAAAGGGAGAGGACATACCTCACCCTTTACCCGATTTCTAGATTGATGCGTTTGTTTTGATTCGTACCTGCTGCATTCACAACAGAGCGAATCGCCTTTGCGATACGGCCTTGTTTGCCTATCACTTTCCCCATGTCGTCCGCGTGAACTTCCAGCTTCAGTGTGAGTGATCGACCGTTTTCAACTTCAGTAACACGGACGTCATCCGGGTGATCGACAAGGGCCTTTGCAATTGATTCAACAAGTTCTTTCATGTCACTCACCTTTAACGAATATTTTCACACGAAGGACTTATTTTACGTTCTTCGCATTGTGAAGTTTTTCCATTAAGCCTACTTTTGAGAACAAGTTGCGAACTGTATCAGAAGGTTTTGCGCCATCCAACATCCATTTCAACGCTTTCTCTTCATCTACTTTAAATTCCACTGGATTTTTAAGTGGATTGTAAGTTCCAAGCTCTTCAATAAAACGACCATCACGTGGTGATCTAGAGTTAGCTACAACTACGCGATAGAACGGAGATTTTTTTGCTCCCATTCGCTTTAAACGAATTTTTACTGCCATGTGTTTCACCTCCAAATTTCATTCACACAATTAAGTATATTATCATAAACTTTCACGGGGGACAACCCCCAGTAAAGTAAAAAAACTTTACACTAGGAAAAATTACATAAACGGCATTTTAAATCCGCCTTTTTTCTTTCCTTTTCCTTGCATTCCCGCCATTTGTTTCATCATTTTTTTCATCTCGGCGAATTGCTTAATAAGACGGTTCACTTCTTGGATAGAAGTACCACTACCCTTTGCAATCCTACGCCGACGACTGGCATTTAAAAGGGACGGATCTTCCTTTTCTGCCTTCGTCATAGATTTAACAATCGCTTCAATATGTGACAACTGCTTATCGTCCACTTGAATGTTTTTGAGGCCTTTCATCTTACCTGCACCAGGCATCATGCTCAAGAGTTCGTCTAATGGGCCCATACTCTTCACTTGCTCCAGTTGTTCGAGAAAATCGTCAAATGTTAATTCATTCGTCCGCATTTTCCTTTCTAACTCTTTCGCCTTCGCTTCATCCACATTCGTCTGGGCTTTTTCTATAAGAGTTAATACATCTCCCATCCCTAAAATACGAGAAGCCATCCTCTCTGGATGAAACGGTTCTAATGCATCGACCTTTTCCCCCATCCCCGCAAACTTAATCGGAGTGTCGGTTACAGCCTTAACGGATAATGCGGCACCACCTCGGGTATCCCCATCGAGTTTCGTTAATACCACACCGGTGATTCCTAGTCGTTCATTAAAGCTCTCTGCCACATTAACGGCATCTTGCCCCGTCATTGCATCCACGACTAAGAGAATTTCGTCGGGATTGGTTAATGCTTTTATTTCTTCTAGCTCATTCATCAGTTCTTCGTCCACGTGAAGTCGCCCTGCAGTATCAATCAGAACATAATCGTGGTGATTTTGTTTCGCCTCTACCATAGCGTTTTTGGCAATCTCCACCGGACTCACCTGATCACCCATAGAAAAAACAGGCATACTCAGCTGTTTCCCCAGTGTTTCTAACTGTTTAATGGCAGCTGGACGATAGATGTCGGCTGCGACCATAAGTGGCTGGCGATTATGTTTTTTGCGGAGATGATTTGCCAGTTTTCCAGTTGTCGTTGTTTTACCTGCACCTTGAAGACCTACCATCATTACAACAGTGGGAGGCTTTGATGCAACCGCAATTTTGCTCTGCTGTCCACCCATCAATTTAGTCAGTTCATCATTAACAACCTTAATAACCTGTTGGCCCGGTGTTAAGCTCTTGAGAACTTCCTGACCAACTGCCCGCTCTTTTACATTCGCAATAAACTGCTTGACAACTTTAAAGTTAACATCCGCTTCTAGAAGGGCGAGACGTACTTCCCGCATCATTTCTTTCACATCGGCTTCGGAAACTTTTCCTTTTCCGCGGATTTTATTTAAAGTCCCCTGCAGTCTTTCTGCTAATCCTTCAAATGCCATACATATTGCCCCCTATTCCAGTTTCTCGAGTGCTTCGATCATCTCGATCATTGTATCGGGACTATCTTGTTTTTTTACTGCTGATTTAAGCTTTCGGATTAACTCTTGTCTGGATTCATACCTGACTAACAGCATGAGTTTATCCTCATATTCCTCTAACAAAGCTTCTGTCCGTTTAATATTATCATAAACGGCTTGACGACTTACATTAAACTGTTCTGCAATCTCACCTAGAGACAGATCGTCTAAATAATAGAGGGTCATGTAGTGATTTTGCTTTTCTGTGAGAAGTGCCTGGTAAAAATCATATAAATAATTCATGCGGATTGTCTTTTCTATCAAGAATCTCACCGCCTTGTTAGATTCACTTTACAACATACAATACTACAAGATCCCCACTATGGTGTCAAGTTTTTTTCTTGACTATAAGAAAAGTGTAAGCGCCTATGGTCACGAGTGTAGGGCAGTGGAGGAATGACAACTAGAAGTCCGCTCTTTGACTTCGGTTGTCACTTCCGAAGTGCCCCGTAGCGAGTAGGCGCTGGAGCTAGAC
>NZ_JAHQCS010000179.1 GCF_019042215.1 Evansella tamaricis
AGTTCGGACAAATGGAGGAGAGCAGGAGCATGAAATGTCCGAACGGAGAGCTAGTTCGGACAAATGGAAGAGAGATGGAGTTTGAAATGTCCGAACGGAGAGCAAGTTCGGACAAATGGAAGAGAGATGGAGTTTGAATTGTCCGAACGGAGGGCAAGTTCGGACAAATGGAGGAGAGCAGGAGGATGAATTGTCCAAACGGAGGGCGAGTTCGGACAAATGGAGGAGAGCAGGAGTTTGAAATGTCCGAACGGAGAGCGAGTTCGGACAAATGAAGGAGAGCTGGAGGATGAAATGTCCGAACGGAGAGCTAGTTCGGACAAATGGAAGAGAGCAGGAGTTTGAAATGTCCGAACGGAGAGCAAGTTCGGACAAATGAAGGAGAGCAGGAGCTTGAAATGTCCGAACGGAGAGTGAGTTCGGACAAATGAAGGAGAGCAGGAGTTTGAAATGTCCGAACGGAGAGCGAGTTCGGACAAATGGAGGAGAGCAGGAGTTTGAATTGTCCAAACGGAGGGCGAGTTCGGACAAATGGAGGAGAGCAGGAGTTTGAATTGTCCAAACGGAGGGCGAGTTCGGACAAATGGAGGAGAGCAGGTCGATGAATTGTCCGAACCACCCTCCTAGTTCGCACAGTTGATAGTGGACTACCTAATTATTTGCCCGATTACGTGAATTAAATAATTTACGAAAGTAAAACTAGATCCATACAAAAATTTACCACACAAAAAAACAGCAAAAAAAAATTATCCAGGTAAAATTTCCTAGATAATAAAATACAACCATCTATCTATTAAAATTATGTTATATTCTTTGATTTGCTACCTTCAGAAAATCACTGTAGAAACTTGTATTTGTATTCCCTTCTTTAAAATAATGCTCTAACAAAACCCTTCTGATTTTCCTTTGACATATAATCACCTTACACCATTTAAATATCCTGTCAGTCTTTAATTTTTCATTTGGAAAAAGTAGCTGGTATTCTTTAATAGCATTTAATATGCATTTTCTTGTATTTTCCACATGACCGCAATGATGACAAACAATATGTTCTTTATACTTACTTGGTCCAGCCAAAAACGTTCTACAATTCAAACACAACAGTCCCTTTTCCAGGGTTTCAAAATCGTAGCTAGGTATGTTGGAAAGAGGAGGTTTATCAATGAGGATTGAAAGTAAATGTTTAGCAAGTTTTATTTGAGTTTGAGTAGGTTTCATTTGTTCGGCCCCTGATCCTGATCCAATGTCAGGAACTAAAGTAGTAACGATTCCACGAGCCGTGGTTTTCCTAGTCGAAGGTGTACTACCACTTGCATTCCATTCTTTACGCTTTAGTTTTTCGAAAAAAAGTTTAATTTGGGTTGGCAGTAGGATGGGGTGGTCCTCAGTAGTTCCAAAGAGAGTGAAATCCGGATTTACAAAAGCCAAATTAGAGATGACTGGAACATTATAACCCAGCTGCTTCAGCAAATGCCTATATAAAGAATCGCAACGTTCCAGTTGAGTTAAAGGATTGTGCTTTAGTTCATTTCCATTACGGTAAAATCTATTGTTCTTTAGAAGATACTCGTAAGTCAGGTTCTTTACTTCAAAAATGTAGTGGGCTGTCGAGGTGATTAATAAACTGTCAATCTGAAAAATGGAGTTATTGCTTTTAAGCCATAAGTCGTTTAAAATAAGCCAGTTTTCCGGGCAATTTTCATAATACGAGTCAAACAGCACCTCCCCCTCATATCCTTTCTTTATTGCAAAATACTGTTCTTCTTCACTTTTACTAAACTTCATGCGGTTGCTCAAACTTTCCATAATCAAATACTCCATCGATGGACTACGCTCCTTAATGATAGTCATTATTCTCACATCCATTCTTAATATTTATTTGGACAGGCAAATTCATCATATAGAAACAACAAACAGACAACAATATTTGTCACAAAACTGTGCGGGACCAGGTCCCGCACAGTTTTGTGAACTGAATTTCCATATTACAGGAAATTACCATTCGCTTTTTCATGGAAATGGATAGACAAAAATGTGACAATATTGGTACTATTGTATATGATTGACTCGAATAGTAACGAAGATAAAGAGGTCTATAAAAACAACAGAACAAAATGATGTCACCTAGTCTTTATTGAAAATTACTAAATATGGAAGAAGTGAATATTATTATGGCGAAAATTGCTATTATTTCTGACAGTACTGCTTACATACCAAAAGAGGTTCGCGATCAGTACCAGATTCACATGGTGCCCCTCAACGTTGTTTTTGGAGCAGAGTCGTATAAGGAAGAAATGGAAATCACAGCAGAGCAGTTTTACGAAGAAATGAAATCGAAAGAAGAACTTCCCACAACATCCCAACCGGCAATCGGGTTATTTGAAGAATTGTACGAAAAACTTTCCGCCGAGTATGATGAGGCGATCGTGATCACACTATCAAGCGGAATTAGCGGTACCTTCCAAACGGCAGTGGCGGCAGCAAATATGGTGGAGAACTTTAACGTTCACGTATTCGACTCCGAAATCAGCTGTATGGTGCAAGGATTTTACGTGTTACAAGCAGCAGAAATGGCTGCCCAAGGGGAGACAAGTGAAAATATCCTTGCAAAATTACAAGAAATGAAGGGTAACACCCGCGCATACTTTATGGCAGACGACTTAAGTCACCTTCACCGCGGTGGCCGTTTAAATGGGGCGCAACTTATTGTAGGTAGCCTGCTGCAAATTAAACCAGTCCTCCACTTTGAAAACAAAGTTATCGTTCCGTATGAGAAAGTCCGTACCGAGAAAAAAGCTATGAGCAAAATACTTAGCCTGCTTGATGAAGATGCAAAACAATATCCGTTAAAAATCACTGTAATCCACGCCAATCGTCAGGAAAAAGCGGATTTACTCGCCACAGACCTGCGCGATCAATATCCCGACGCAGAAGTAAACGTGAGTTATTTTGGCCCTGTTATCGGCACACATCTCGGTGAAGGTAGCATGGGAGTAGGCTGGGTAAGGAAATAATAATATTTTTTAAAAAATTTATGGGGGCAAAGTCATGCCTAATCTACACGATGCTCGCCCCCAATTATCTTCATTCCCTTCTTCTTCAAAACAACCTATAACCTTCAGGGCACGCAACCGCACATCACCCATACCAAAAAACACCCAATGCAATAGCAAACACCACAAAAATACCACAAAAAATATACCAATTTAATGGAGGGCTTTCCGTATGCGATTTTATCCGTTACAGCCTCAGGACTGTCGCCAACTTAAACTGTTGATGAACAACCCGTCCCAACATCAACTCCTACCTCACAGCCTCGATGACATGCCGTCAAACACTATTTGGCTAATCCCCGAAAAATTAGTTCCATTAGGATTTTCCTCAACACCAGCAAATTCACCATTTCAGACCCACTTCAACCAACCGCAAGCCAATGCTTGGCCCGAAATCCATCTCGACTTCAAACCTGGAAAAGGTACCACCATTTATTGCCCCAGACCTAACTCCAACCATTCAATCAACCAAGAATTAAAACAATATTTAAACCATCGGCAACTCCTCCTGGACGAGCTCCCGTTTCCACTAGAAGAAATCCATCAACATGCCTGTCACGGCTACCTCACATATGAACCTGGATTAATGACAAAAAACGGACGTCCTCATTGTCGGCGCTGTGGCAACCACGATCCCAACCTCTTTGCCTCCTACCACTGCTACCGATGCAAGCAAGAATGCACCTATTGTCGAAGCTGCATCATGATGGGGAAGATAACGTCATGCAGCCCCCTCGTCCGCTGGCTCCCGAACAAACGAGAGAAGAGAACTGCCGCATCACCATTCACTCATCCATCCCAAAGACACCACCAATCAAATTCCGAACTACATTCCAACCCTAACCACCAATCGAATTCCGAACTAATTCCCAACCGCAAACCCGATCCAAAATGCGATCCAAGCCCCCGACACACTTTGGCATGGACCGGAACCCTTTCCTACTTTCAGCAAAAAGCCTCCGACAAGCTCTACGCAACCATAAATGACTTCCTTCACGGAAAAAACGAGCGCAACACTTTCCTCGTCTGGGCCGTTTGCGGGTCAGGCAAAACGGAAATGCTGTTCCACGGTATAGAAAGTGCCCTGAACGCCGGACTGCACGTTCTCATCGCCACGCCAAGAACCGACGTCGTGCTGGAACTGGAGCCTAGACTGAAAGCAGCCTTCCCGAACACAAAAATTCTCCCCCTCTATGGAGGAGCCGAAGACCGCTTCGGCCAGGGCGACCTCGTCATCAGCACCACCCATCAGCTCCTCCGATTCCACAACGCCTTCGACCTCGTCATTATCGATGAAGTCGATGCCTTCCCGTATACCGCCGACCAGAAGCTCCGGTATGCCGTGAACAAGGCGAAACGAGATCGCAGCCTCACCGTTTTCGTTACGGCCACCCCTGATGGAAAAATGAAGTGGCAGGCTGAAACAGGGGAAATTCTCTCCGTCAAAGTGGCCAGGAGGTACCATCGGCACCCGTTACCAGTGCCGAGGTACAAGTGGGTTGGCCAGTGGAAAAAGAAGTTGGCCAAAGCTACCTTGCCGATCCCTATCTTCCACTGGATCCAAACCCACTTAACCACCCAAAAGCAAATTTTTCTTTTTGTCCCTAGCGTCGCCGTCATGCACGACGTTGCAGATATCCTTGAAAGAACATTGCAGACAACCGTGGGTTTCGTTCATTCATCTGATCCGGACCGTCGGGAAAAAGTAATGGCATTTCGAAACGGAAAAACGAGAGTACTAGTCACTACCACCATCCTTGAACGGGGGGTTACCGTGAAAGGAGTACAAGTTGGTGTCCTTGGTTCAGAGGACAGGATTTTCACCGAATCGGCACTCGTACAAATATCCGGCCGTGCCGGCCGAAGTCCCGACGCCCCCACCGGGGACGTGACCTTCTTTCATTATGGCAAAACCAATGAAATGGTAAAGGCAGTCCGCCATATTCAGGAAATGAACCGATTAGGTGATGAAGAACTGGCTTTGGAAAGCCGAAAGCTACGGGAACACAACGTAAAAGAACAAAATAATAATCCAACAGGTGTGGCAAGGAACCTGAAAAAATAACGAACAAATCTCGTTTCGAAGATAGAAACTAAAACATTTCTAACGCCAATGAAAGTATTGAAAAAAATCCAGATAGGGAGGAAGTTGTGATGGGGCAATGGATGGAACTAATTCGGGGAACGGAACGCTGTTTATGGTGTGACATGTTCTATGAGGGGAACATGGGATGGGGGTGGGTTCTGGGTTTTTCGGAGCACACGCACCTTTGCGGGCAATGCGAAAACCGGTTGCAGCGAATAAAAGAACTAAGTTGTCTAGAATGCGGAAGGCCACGATTGCATTTATATGGGGAGGAGAAGGTTAAACAAGTCGAGGGAGTTTCGGAGAATTCGACTCCCTTTTTCCAAAAAAAGAAGTTAGATCATGATAGTGTTTGTTTGGATTGTGAGCGGTGGCAACTGGTGCCACCATGGGATGGGGTGAGGTTCCGGCACCGGGCGTTGTATGTATATGATGGGTTTCTGCAGGAGGTGCTGGCGCGGTTCAAGTATAGGGAGGATGTGGCGTTGGCGCAATTGTTTGGGCGGGATTTGCGCAGGTTGGCGCGGCGGGAGTTGGGGCTGTTTGATTTTGTGGTGCCGATTCCGCTGAAGGGGGAGCGGGAGTGGGAACGGGGATTTAATCAGGCGGAAGCGTTGGCTAAGGGGTTTCCGGAGGTGGTGCCTTTGTTGGAGCGGGTGAGTATGGGAGAGCAAAAGCAGAGTAAGCGGGGGCGGGAGGAGCGGATTGCGTCGCTTGAGGGGGCGTTTCAGTTAGCTGAATTGGCTGGTGGGGGCTGTTTGAAGGGGAAACGTGTGCTTATTGTGGATGATATTTATACAACGGGGGCGACGATCCGGAGTGCGGCGGGGGTGCTCTATGCTGGTGGTGCTGCGGAGGTTTGTGCCGTGACGGTGGCGAGATCAGTTGGAAAGAGTAGTGCGGGTGGACAGTGAGTAGCGAAGTCATTAGGGGAGAGTAGTGGCAGGTGACAGCGAGTAGCGAGATCAGTGGAGAAGAGTAGTGGTAGGTGGACAGTGAGTAACGAGATCAGTTGGGGAGAGTAGTGACAGGTGATAGTGAGTAGCGAGATCATTGGGGGAGAGTAGTGGTGACAGTTGAGACGGGTCGGGGAGTCATGCATGTGGTTGTGCTGGGGCGTAGCAGGCGGGATTGAATTCAGGCTAGTTCGGACAAATGGAGGAGGAATCGTTACTGAATTGTCCGAACCATGGTCAAGTTCGGACAAATGGAGAGGAAAGTCGTCATCAATTGTCCGAATCATGGTCAAGTTCGGACAATTGAAGAAGGAATTGATACTGAATTGTCCGAACCAAGCCCAAGATTGGACAAATGAAGGGTGAATCTATACTCAATTGTCCGAACCAAGCTCCAGTTTGGACAAATGGAGAAGGAATCGAAACTGAATTGTCCGAATCAAGCTCCAGTTCGGACAAATGAAGGGTGAATCTATACTCAATTGTCCGAATCAAGCCCAAGTTCGGACAAATGGAGAGGAAA